>JAGOVW010000057.1 GCA_018060545.1 Minisyncoccota bacterium | reverse complement strand
CACTGACTCCACATAAAGGGCGTCCCGACGGGACGCCCTTTCCACTTGTGCACAGGGGAACACCCCACTTTCCCGCTATACTGAGCGCATTACCCGCTAATCATTCCCTATGCGAAAACCAAAGATTGAACTCTACGCCGATAAGGCAGGTAAGTTCCGATTCCGCGTCCTCTCGGCAAACGGCGAGCCAATCGCTGCTTCTGAAGCGTATGAATCGATGGCTACAGCAAAATCAACGGCAAAGAAGTTGGGTGCCATCGCAGCGAAAGCTGAGATTGTGGACCTCTCAAAGCCAGTGAAGCCTGCTGCAGCAGCTCCTAAGAAGAAATAGTCTTCATCGGGCAAAAAACAAAAGACCTCTCTCGAGGTCTTTTGTTTTTGTCGCACAACGTTTGCATCCACTACTCGCCTTTCGGCAATTCTTCACATGCCATGCCGTCCTTGTCGCCATCAAGCCCGTTGATATCTTTTCCTGCGCCACCACAGCGTTCCATCACGTCCTGTGCCTGAGCTTGGTAAAGAAAGTCACTGCAGTTGTATGTATCTGATTCACATGAAGCGATCGCTGGGGCAACACCGTCGAAATTGATATTGCCATTCTCATCGCGAATGACCTTGGCGCCTTGAAATCCTTCACCCGCTAACAATGCTCCCAGATCCCAGTCGTTGTTGGTAACCTCCATCCCGAGTGCCCCCAAGAGGAGCACTATCACAATACCCAGTATGCCTTTCGAAAACTTCCGCGGTGCCGGTCCTTTGAAATCCGTTGCCCGTTTCATGATGTCGTCGGCCGCCTTCTGCAATTTTTCGTCTACCATATTAAATAGTGAGGTACAGATAGATAGCGATAACTAGGAGCACTACTATCACGGTGATGCGAATCCACTTCTTCCCTCGTAATTCGTTCATATGTGTCTATGACGTGTTATGCGTGGCACTTGGCCACTGGTAATACGCATATTGTACACACATTTTTAACGATTCGCAGACCGCGACTCGGGTATACTGAACCGAGAGACACAGCCACTTAGGGAGTTTAGCGATGTACCTTGAAAATGACTCGCACACCTTGCCATGCATTCAGCCACGATTGGTTGATGAACGTGGCAAACCGCTCCTGCGCAACAAACACCACCGACGCCCACGAAGTAGAAGTGGCGATAACAGCCAGCTCAACATTGTGCACGTTGACGCGTACGACCACCTCGCCTGGCACCAGATCGCACAGAACTGGTGGGCAACCGCGTTTATTCGTCAGCTCAACTACTGGCAGGAACCCCTCACGCTAGAGCGTGATGCCTTCGCCTTCACGTGCACGCCTTCACACAACATCCGCCACACCACAAACACTTCTTTGCGGAAAGAGATGATGCTGGCAAAAAGACAGAGTCTCTACCGGTGTATGAATCCAGGACAACGCACCGCATGGCTCCGTCTTTTCGGCTACGAAGCGCACCCGAAACATGTGTGTGAGCAACTCAATGACACCTGGCTGGATCGCGACTACCGGGTCAGTTTCTCGCGCATTCGCTAATACTCTACAGAAGAGCGGCGGGCACTCTGTGCCCGCCGCTTCGCATGTACTGCCACTATGTCTGATTCACGCGCACAGCTGTTTGCGCACCTCGCGATACAGTTCTGCTTCCAGAATCATGCCGTTATCAATTTCGGGCATGTCGAGCAAGATTTCTTCACTGCCAAACCATCTGAACTCGAAACGTGCACCATCGGCATCGGACATAGGTATTCCCTGCATCGTGAAGTGCGACGATCGATAGGTGCACTCTGAGAGAAACGCACCGAACGCGGCACTCTTTAGTGCGGCACAGAAGCCCTCGAACTTCGCGACACTCCACGTTGGCCACGCCGATTCCTGCCATTCAAACACCTCAAACGTTTTCCGATCGTAGTAGGTGGAGAGCGTGTAGAGAAATCCGTGATCTGGAAACCAGGTGAGCTGGCAATCACGATAGATACCATTCACCCAACGGCCACCTGTGTCAGTCGGCCCCCGGTCCACTCGTACACGTCCCAATGTCTGCACTCGCGGTTTCAGCATCACTACCTCCATTTCATGGTGAGCTCGCGCAAGCGTACGCGCGAGCCCCTAGAAAGTCTAGGGGCTCACGAAAAGACACCGGCGTTACTTCGTTACCCAACCTGCACTGAAAATCCTGCATATGCCATGCGCTGCATATCGAACGGCATCGGCATATCTTCTTTACCTTTGTATTTCTTGTCGAAATACGCCATCACCTTTTTATTCACCTGAGTGCGGTGGGTTTTGTTTTTGAACGTAATGTATGAAAACCATACCGTGTCTTCTGGCCCAGCTTTCACGATTGAAGCAAACGAAAGCGGTAGCGTCGGGCTCCCTTCCGGCTGCTTTGGACTCAAATCCTCACCCATGCATTCCTTATAGTCGAGCGCACCGAATTTCACCCACACCTCTTTGGCCTCCTTCGCCATCTTCTTGTATGCAGCTACATTATTCTTCGGCACAACAAGCACAAATCCGTCCACATATTTTGCCCCCTGTTTTTTTATTGCCATATGGGGAGAGTATAGCAAAAACGATCTGCCCCTAGGCAACATTCGCAGCGGCGACCACCTCTCTTTCCGTCGTACACTTCCTGCACTTACACCCAACGGGTGTAATGAAATCTTTCACGTACTCCTCGCCATAATCAATCGTGAGCTCTTCGCCTGGCTCGATATCGTGCATGGCAAGAATGCGGATTTTTTCTTCTTCCTCGTCGAGCTCTGCCTCTACATTCGGCTCGCAGGAATGGTTGATCCAGCGCGCGGTATTCGACATAGGCGAACCGTCGATAGTAAAACCATTCTCTAAATCAAAGAGATAGCGCGTACCAAGATTGTCGGCAATCGAGTTCGGAATTTTCTTGCCAACGTACTCAATTATAAAGTCACCACGTTTCAGCGATTCACCCGCGAAGAGACCTTTCCCTGCTCCATAGCGCGTTTGTTTCACCACCAGATTTCTTTTTGGATATTGCACCGGTTAGTTTTAGCGTGCCCTGAGCTCTTCCACAAGGGCCTCAACTGCGCCTGTATCAAGCGTGCGCCCTGATGCGCGCCACTTTTCTGCAATGGTGGAGAGGAAAAGAGCCGCCGCAACAGAGACATTCAGACTTTCCACCATACCGCGCATGGGCATCATCATGCGCACATCCATGTGAGCGAGCGCCTCTCCTGAGAGACCTCGGTGTTCGTTCCCAAACCACAGCGCAATTTTTTCATGCTGCAAAAAATCATAGCCTTCGGTTGACGCATCTGCGTCTTTCAGTACTGTCCCTAGTGAGGTGTACCCTTCTGCCTTCAGTGCCGCGACACACTCGGCAACACTCTTGTATGTGTGAAATGAAAGCCATTTGTTTGCCGAGCTCGACGAGCTTTTCCCCACGCGCCGTGGGTTGTATGGTTTTTCCTGCACAAACACAAACCACACGTCTTGAACCCCAAGCGCATCACAGGTGCGCATAATCGCAGCCGCATTGTGCGGATCGTGTACGTCTTCAATCACCAGGCGCAGCCCAGAGAGACGCCCTTGTGCCATGCGTCGAATCTTTTGTAGACGAGCGTCGTTCACGCGCAGAATATACCACAGTGACCAGCTGCCAGGACCCCACACCTATGCCATACTGTGGCCATGAGCTTCGTTACGCTCCTCTGGATAATCTTTCTCATGTCTGCACTTCTGTACACGGGTTACGGTATCGTCCTTGCGT
>JAGOVW010000021.1 GCA_018060545.1 Minisyncoccota bacterium | reverse complement strand
GGTGTGGGCCATGAGCGTTCTTTCATGGTCCACAGGATTGTATCGAGCAGCAAACGGCTGACGGAGGTTTTTATGGCTGTGTTCAGAATGCGCTATACCCGCTGGACGGGCGGCGTTGGTGGTTCCACCAAACGCTCGTACCGAAAAGTCATCGATGCTCATTCGAGGGGCGATGCAGAACGGCAAGCACAAGTGGAATGGGATAGCTTGTGTGCAGAACTTCCGAAACATCGGCCGCCCGAGTTCGAAGAACTGATTCAATACATTCCATGGCACCCACGAGTGCCATCGCAAGGCATTTCGCCCGCCCACATGCTGATCGAAGGGCTGCCGGCGGAATTCAGAATCCGGTATACGCACTCAAAGAGTGGACCATCTGGTACCACGCGAGGTGCGTACGCGAAGGTCTTCACGGCAGCAACTCTCGCAGATGTTCTAGTGCTGGCACAAGCAGAGTGGAACAAACTCTGCGCAGCGTACCCGAAGGATGCGCAGCCCGATTTTGAAGAGTTGCTTCAGAGTATTCCATGGCGACCGAAAGGATTGTGATGGACTCAACACACCGCCCGACTTGTCGGGCGGTGTTCTTTTTATAAAGTGGGCATGCTTTGCGATTACGCATGCGTCCGTCGTGGATAGAGTGAAGTGTGCCGATGCTGCGGTGATACGATGTGTGTATGAATCTTGTTACTGCAGCACGATCGTTCGGTGCATTGTTGGTGGGCACCTGCGCAACCCTCTTTACCTTTCCTGCGGTTGCAGCAGCGCACACACGCTGGTTTGCGGAAGGGACACTACAGCCGTACATCACCATGGAGCCAACGGGCCTGTACCTGATGAGCTGGGCCATCATTGCTGCGGTTATTGTTGCTATTGGTGTGTACCTCGAACACAAGAAACTCTTTCAGCTGAACTGGCTAAAGCCACGCCTTGCGCACTCATTTGATAGGGCGGCCGGTACTTTTTCTATGGTTGCGGGCGCCTTCTTCATTGTTGCCGGTACGCACGAGTATCTGTTTTCACCGAACATGGAACATGCGATGGGAGTACCTTCATACTTCATCATTGCACAGGTATTCATTGGTCTGGCGTTTTTGGTGGGTGTGTATGCGCGTGTTGCGGCGCTGGCCTTGATTGCGCTGTGGGCACTTTCAGTTGCCTGGTTTGGCTGGTTGCCGATGCTTGAAAATGTGTGGGTCTTGGGTACTGGGCTATTTGTGCTCATTATGGGTAACGATTACTTCAGTGTTTTGAATGTTCGTGTACTAAAGAAATACACGCAGCACTACCACGCATACGCGCTGCCGCTACTTCGTATTTGTACCGGTGCAACACTCATGGTGCTTGGATTCTCTGAGAAAATTCTTCACCCCGAGTTTGGCATCAACTTCCTCGAGCAGCATCACTGGAACTTTATGCAGCTCATTGGGTTCACGAATTACAGCGACTATCTCTTCACACTTTCTGCGGGGTCTGTCGAAGCGCTTTTCGGCCTCGTTTTCATCCTTGGTATTGTTACTCGCGTGAATGCCTTGGTGGTAGCTACCTTTTTCACCATACCGCTGTTCATCCTGGGTCCTATCGAGCTTGCTGGGCACCTGCCGCATTTTGCAGCCGTAATTATGTTGCTGTTGTTTGGGAGTGGTGAAAAGTTCGTCCTCATCCCTCGTGTGCATCGCATTGCTTCCCACCTGCGCCCAGGGGCGTATCGCCGCTAGGGAGAGGGGCAGCTATACACAGGTAGACGCTTTATGGTGGGTGCGTACAATACCCACAACACTCGTTTTATTGGCGCGTGATTAAGAGCGTAAAAGCACACACATGAAAGCAATACTAGGCATCGTGATTCTTGTAGTACTGGCAGCAGGCGGTTGGTATCTCTACGATAAAAACAGCGCGGAAAAGATGATGCAGGATGATGCGGCGATGAAGGACGCAATGATGGCAAATGATCCAGATGGCGACGGTGATGATCACATGATGGGAACATCTACGGACGACATGATGATGGGTACATCAAGCATGGCGACTTCAAGCACCGCAACATCAACAGACATGATGGACAACATGAAGTCTGATGAAGCGGCATCTGTTCCTGGTGCTCCAGTCTTTACAGTAACGGGCAAGAACTTTGAATTTTCTACAAAGGAAATGAAAGTGAAGAAAGGAGACAAGGTAACGGTGAACTTTGAAAGCACCAGTGGATTCCACGACTGGGTGGTTGATGAGTTCAAAGCGGCAACGAAGCAGGTAAACCCAGGGACAAAGACCTCGGTGACATTTGTCGCAGACAAGGCGGGTACGTTTGAGTACTACTGCTCGGTAGGCAAGCACCGCCAGAGCGGGATGGTTGGCACATTGATTGTTGAATAGTTTTTCCCCACTCTAAAAGCCGCGCCGTACCGGCGCGGCTTTTGTGTTGCATCTACTGCAAGTATTGCGTACAGTCAGTGTATGCAATGGCTGCAAAAAAGCCTTTTTCTCATCGCTATCACGTGTGGGATGTTTACCGTAGGTGCTTCCACAGTACACGCGCAAGAGCTGCTTCCTGAAGTGGAGCACATTTGGAAAGCGCAGGTGCTTAGTGTGTCTGCCGCTACAACTTCCTATGAAGCATTCGGAGTAGAGAGCGTGTCGCAAATGGTAGAGGCCCGTATCCGCGAAGGTGTACGCGAAGGGGAAGTAGTGCGTTTCCGTAACGATTTTATCCTGCTGGATGCTGGAGAGAAATTCTACCTACGGCACAGTGTGCAACCAGGAGGCGAAGACAGCTTCGCTGTTTTTGATCGTGATCGGCAGTTGGTGCTCGGCCTATTGGCGCTACTCTTTGTTGCTGCTGTGGTGGGCCTTGGCGGCATCCAAGGTGTACGCGCCCTACTCTCGCTCTCCGCAAGTTTCTTACTCATTATGTATGTATTGGTGCCTTCACTTTTGGCTGCGTATCCGCCTGTCTTGATGAGTGTGGTCATTGCTTCCGGTATCCTAGCGCTCGCCATTTTTATTACGCATGGCATCAATCGAGGCTCACTTATTGCATATGTAGGCACGGTAACCGCCGTGCTCTGTACCGGCCTCCTCGCCTCCGCAGTGTCGTATGTTGCTGGTTTCACCGGTCTTGGTGCGGATGAGGCAACGTACCTTAATTTGGCGACGAAGGGCACGCTCGATCTTTCAGGGCTCCTCCTTGCGGGCATTATTATCGGTATGCTTGGCGTGCTTGATGATATTGCGATTACGCAGGTCGCTGTGGTGCGAGAGCTCTATCACGCTGATTCGCACCTCAGCGCGCGAAGTGTATTTACCCGTGCTATGCGCGTAGGGAAGGAGCATGCAGGTGCTCTCGTAAATACTTTGGTGTTGGCTTATAGCGGTGCGGCGCTCCCCTTGATCATGCTCTTCGCACTATCACAAGAGAGCATGCTTTTCTTCATGAATCGTGAAATCTTTGCTGTTGAAATTGTCCGCGCACTGGTGGGCTCCATCGGCCTGATGGTAGCGGTCCCCGTAACCACAGGCCTTGCGGCATGGTTGTTGCGTGGGCACGCAGCATCCGCTCCTCTGGGGCACGCACACCATCACTAAATTGTCATACTACGTGCGGGTCATGTGAAAATTCCCAAATGCAGGGTTGCCGCGTATACTCAGGTTCACCATGCTCTCACTCATTCTTTCACCCGTGCGCATCTTGATGGCTGGGTTTACTGCACTCGTGATTACCGTTTCGTCACTGGCGTACGTAAAAAATGTCGAAAGAGTACCAGCGCTCGTCGAGGCTCCACCAGTGTATTTCCATTGCGCACAGGGGCGTTCTTTCATCTTTACGCCACATACGGGATCGGCCACGATTGAACTGTCAGATGGTCGCGTGATGGAAGTTTTTGCCACTGAAACAGAGGAGGGTGTGCGGTATTTGGATAAGGATGAGGTAGGGGAGTTTACAGTACATGGAGACAGTGCAGGGTTCATCTCGCACGGACTCGAGGACTTCAGTGATTGCGTGCGTGAAGACACGCCCACGGCGAGCACGTGCGTACTGTCCCTCAAGGCACCAGCGACTGCATACGTGCGACCCAGCAATAATGCAGCAGTGTTTGGCACTATAGCGATTGATGAAAAGTCTCCCGTGGTAGGCCGTACCACAACGGGTTGGATTGGTGTGGAGCCCGGTGTTCCTCAGGCGCCCAACATTGGTCCGTTTCGGGCGCGTTGGGTGCAGCTTGATGAACAGACGGCACTCGAAGGCGCCACCTGCAGCGTTCTTCCAATTATGCCTGCGCTGGATGCAGATGCGTGCTACGTGATGGTGCACCAAGATACCGCTGTATATGCGCAACCCATTCGCGCTGCGGTAACAGTGGCAACCCTCTATGGTGGTGCATATGTGCGAGCATTATCGCGCGACGCTGTTGATCCTAATTTTTTACGCGTGAATTTGACCGATGGTTCTTCAGGCATTGGGCGAACAGGTAAAACGGTCGGGTGGGTGCATGGTGCTGACGTAGATTTGAATGGGGAGTGTCCAGCGGTGGAGGCACAATAAAAAGGTGCACCCCAGCGCAAGGCTGGGGTGCAAAACGGCCTAAGCCGCACAGGCGCTCAGCGCCACGCGCTCGATTCGTGCGAGGCACTTTTCGCTTCGAGAAAAGATGCGCTCTACCATGATCTGCTGCGAGACAGGGTAGACGCACGCAAGCGTCAGTTGTCGGATAGACACCTGCGTCGTTTCGTGGGTCCAGTCGAGCGTGGTGCGGTGCAGTTGATCCGCACGCACTGCTGCTCGAAATGCCGCAAGATCTTCGGTACGCACCACATCTTTCGAACACGAATGTCGGCCTCCGATGTGCATGCCAAGATACTTGCGCAGATACGCCTGCAGCTCTTCGTAGTTCTCTTCGGCCATGTTGAGCTCCACCACAACATCGTGGAGGAGCTTCATCTCCGGCGTCTGGTGCTTCCCGCGGCCATCTTTGCGAACGGCAGAGAGAAGCAGTGTCGGTGCAATCGTGCCACCAGGAATCTCGGGATCGCGCTCGCCCAAGAGGGCTCGCTCGATGAGATCCACGACGGCAAACCACAGCAGCGCCTCTACCTTGCAGTGATTGGTGAGGATGCGATAGAGCGGGCCGATATGTGGGCCCAGCGCATCCGTGCGCAGTATTCCTGCAGTATATGCGGCGACTGATTGGTCGATCGGGCGGTACAGCGGGCTATTCGTTCCCATGCTCATGGGATGTTCTCCTGTAAAGATCATGCTGCCAGACAAGGATCTGCCCAGCCCAGAACAATCATGTGATTGCTCTGGGCCATGCACATTACTGTCCTTCACTAAACTCTTTTCCTTGCACAAATTTGCGCCGCGTCCGCTCAAGTCGACGTGCGGGAGATGCCTGCAGTTGCTTGGTAATGTTTTCGAGTAGTCCCGAACTCTTCTCCATGGTGGGAGTTGTTGCGAAAGCGACTGTTGCTACGCACGGGGTGCCTAGTTGTTTATTGAGTGCGGCTGCTTCCTGTTCGTCCCTGACTTTGTTGCCTACAAACACGTATGGCACGTCATAAAACTCAAGTGCCCGTGCTATGTGTTGTGCGGCGCGGATACTCGGGTCACGTGGTTCAACGGCAATCACCGCAAGGTCAAACCCGGTAGGAATGCCCGTCGAGACCGCATCAACGCTGGCTTTCTCATCAACGACAATTGCGTGATCTGTATCGAGCTCGAGGAGCGGCAGGTAGGCTTTAAGCACGGTCGCGAGTGAATGGCTGCACGCTTCACCATGTAATACCCGTTCACTCTGTGGCCCGGTGAGCATGACCAAGAGTTGGTCTGTAATGCGCTGGGCATGGTCTCGCGTGAACGGTTCGTCGAAGGTAAAGGGGATGGTCCGTGGTGGGTGAGCCTGGGTAAATATATCGCTGTAGTGGCCCATGTGACCAATGTGGGCAAGAAACGCATCGAGTGCATCACCGAGGTAGGGAGGTGCGATAGTGGCACCAAGGTTGTACGCCAGGTCCATATTGTGGTCTGCATCAATCGCAAGCACGCGCTTTCCTGCAGCGAGCAATTCATGCGTGAGCATAGTCGAGAGGGTCGACTTTCCGCTGCCTCCTTTTCCTAATACGCCAAGAATCATAGGGTGACACTATCAGGCAATGAAACAAATTGCAACATTATTGCATTATGCTACGATGCGCCCATGACGCGCCATCGGACCGCCCAGGGCCATCAGTGCCATTCGGCAGCAGATTTCGGTACGCTGCTCCAACACGCTGCACTGCGCGTAACTCCACGTCGGGTGGCTGTGTTGCATGCTTTTCATCGGCATGGTCGCATGAGCGCCGAGGAGATCGTCACTACCAAAGAAGCATCAGGTATGAATCGTGTAACAGTGTACAGAATTGTTCAAGAATTGGTTGCGGCTGGCATACTGGTGCCCACGATTGGAGAACATGCAGGGGCACATTACGAACTGTACGACCACCATACGCATACTATTTCGTGCGTACACTGTGGCACCATTGAAACACTGCCTTCGTGCATTGGTTCGGTTGCTGATGATGCGGCTGTTCGGCTCAGTAGTCGCTTTTCAAAAATAGAGCGGCACAGCATGTCGTTCTTTGGTACGTGTGAGCGGTGCATCCGCTAAATGTCGCTTGCGCCCGCGTCCATCTCGTGCGTAACTTCATCCTATGAGCGGAACGACCCCATACTCAAAAGTAGCAGCACTCTGGCACCCATTCTTGGTGTTGGGCGGTTTTGACCGAGGACTGCGCCACCTGGTGCGACGTTTGCCGTACCTCCCACATAACGATGCGCCCCTCAAGATTTTGGAAATAGGTTGTGGCTCGGCGGTTATGAGCTTTGCGCTACTCAAGCGCTTCCCGAATGCTGAGGTGCTCGCGACTGATATGGATCCCATCATGGTGCGTGAAGCGGCAAAGTTGCGCGACAAACGTGGCATTCCAAAAACGCGCTGTGCTTTTGCGTGTTCTGACGCAAACTATCCCCATATGGTGCAGTACGGCTGCACTGGTGCGTACCAAGAACTACCGCAAGGAGCTTTCGATGTGATTGTGGCAGGAGCGGTCCTTGAGCATGTGGAGCTGGATCGAGCGGTCATTTCTGCATTCTCTCTCTTAAAACCGGGAGGTACATTCCTCATTATCGCGATGCGGGAAGAAGCGTGGCTCTCGAAACTGTATGATCGCGTGTACAAGTGTGTTCCACGAACCGTCGAGGTTCACCGCAAAAGTCTGCTGGCGGCGGGTTTCCAAAGCGTGTTGGTAGAGCGTACGCGCTTCACTGATTTTAGTGCCAACCTTACTCGCGTCGCAATCATCGCGCGCAAGGCACCGAGCGTCGCCTCGTCTGAAGACCTCGCGTATACTGTGCCTATTACAGAGTAACAAACAGCTAACTATTTATGCCAAAAATGCTTATCGGGTTCGTCGCGGCGGGGGTCCTTATTCTTGGTGCGTGGTGGTTCATGAGTAATCAGGCAAACCCAACGACCGATACGAATACACCTCCGATGAACGATGCGGCGGCAGCCCCAAGCGAAGCGCCTTCTGGAGCGTTTACTGGATCATTTGAGGATCTGGCTACGCGCGGTGGCAATTGGATGTGTACCTTCACTTCTAAAACCGACATGGGGGACGCTACAGGAACCGTCTATGTGTCAGGTACACGAGTGCGAGGAAATTTTGCTATAACGGCGCCGGTCATAGGCAAGGTAGATAGCTACATGATTGCAGACGACGAATACACCTATTCGTGGTCGTCGGTGATGCCACAAGGATTCAAGGCACGACGCGTGGATACTGCCCAGCAACCGGATGGCACCACGCCAACCGCAGACACGGGGGTAGATCCACGCATGTCTATGAACTACAACTGTGAGCCACATCAGGCTGACGAGTCGTTGTTTACCGTGCCTACGAATGTGACGTTTCAGACACTGAACTAACCTGAAAAAGTTTGTAGAGAGGCGCGGCAACCAAAGGTTGCCGCGCCTTGTGTTCAGGTGCTACATGCTCGGCGGTTCGTACACACACAGCAAATCCAGCGTGTGCGGAGAAATGCATACGTGCCAGCGCATGTCTTGCGAGCGTCGCCGAGGAAACTCGGGTGGTACGAGGGCCGAGCGTCCATGCTCACTCGTAATGTAAAGTCCACCTGAAACGATCAATACATGCGTCGCAGGGGCGCAGTCACCATTATTGCAACAGTTACTTTCGTACCACGAAACCACGCTGCCATCAGGGCTCGTGTGTTCGTGCGCGCCCGCAGATGTGGCGGCGCTGATGAGAACGGAGGCAGCCACACATAGAGAAAACATGCGGCAGCGATATCGAGATGCCATGCTCTGTATCCTTTTATGGTGCAGTCTTTTTGCACCATACGCCGAATTACCTCAGATGCAAGATTGTGATAGTGTGAAAACAGGCAGCTCGTTAGTGTAGCTGGCCTCCTCGAACCAAGGAGACATGACGATGAAGAAACTTCGCTACGCAGGGGCAGCATTGCTCCTGTACATGTGTGCACTTCTGTCGGCCGCGCCGGCAGCTGCAAATTTCTGCGGCGGCTCGACGGCGTGGAAGATGCTCTCGAACGTCGCGTATGTGCAGTATGCCGATCCGGCGCTGCAAGAGCGGCTGTCGTTCTTCGAGAAGTGGCAGGTCCAGCGTGACCTTGCTCTCCTCGAGACTACGACCGTCGGCCAAGCGCAGATCGACGCGCTCGACCGTCTCGTTGCGACGGCCCGCACGAAGCTTGGGCGAGACGCTGCTCGACCCTACGCCGGCGCAGCCTACGAGCTGATCGGCAAGGTTTATCACATCATGTCGGAACACGGCGGAGACCTCGAGGTCGCCGATCGTGCCGAAGGTAATGTGAAGAGCTAGAGGCACCTCGCCGTGCTACTCATTAAAACGCCGCCTCCTGTGGAGGCGGCGTTTCTTTTGCGCCAGAGGCACAAGAGGCGTATCCTAGTGCTATGGAACTCACTGCACAGCGACCCGATATTTCTACGTGGCGGCATGAACGCCATGAGGCATATGACCTTGATGGGGTGATGGTGCCAGGGCTGTTTCGAGACGTGTATCGCTATCGCGACCCTGGTGCAGCAGAAGATTCTTTTTCATGTGCGCTGTACACACTGAATGGTACGCAGGTGCTCGTCGTGTGGGGTGTGGTAGGAGGAGCTGATTGCTGCCGCTTCCACCAAGTTGAAGAAGGTGACGTCATTGCCGGGCCACCGGCCATGTCGTACGAACCAGCTACGCGCATGCTCCACATTAATCAAACAGTATTCTCAATATGAAACAAACTTTTTCAATTTCCGGGATGCACTGCGGCGCGTGTGTAAAGAAAGTTGAGACAGCAGTTGGTGCGCTTTCAGGTATCCGTAGTGTGCTCGTGGACCTGCCGGGGCAAACTATGTCTATTGAATCAGATCCACCTATGGATTTTGCGATACTTGCTCAGGCTGTGGCCGCTGCGGGGCCGTACACGCTCAAGAATACTCCAGTGGAGAAAAAGGTTTCGTCGGCAATGGGGGCGATGATTCGCCGGGTCATGCCGCTATTTCTCATGCTCGTCCTGGTTACGTTGTTTGCGCTGGTGAAGCAAGTGTTCTTTGCATCGCCCGCCAGTTTTCATGGATTGATGCAGGATTGGATGGCGGGTTTTTTCCTCCTCTTTGGTGGCCTAAAAATCATCAATCTTAGGAACTTTGCGGTTATGTACCGAGGATACGACGTACTCGCTACACGCTTTGCCTGGTGGGGGTATGTGTACCCATTTTTGGAAGTCACCCTGGGGTTGCTCTTTCTTTTCGGTTTCGCGCTCGTCTTCGCCAACGTGGCAACCATTGCACTGATGGGATTAGGCATGATTGGCATATACAAGAAAATTCACTCTGAAGGAGAGGTGCAGTGTGCGTGCCTCGGCGGGTTCTTTAACGTGCCTGTTACGTGGCTTACGTTTGCTGAAAATGGATTGATGGTCGTCATGGCGGTGTGGATGCTCTTTGCATAACCTATGACCGGCGAACTCATTCCATTTCCTGGGCGTCCAAAGAAACCTGAGAGTCAGCAGCAACTGCGTCTTGATTCACTAAACCGAATTATGAAGCAGCTGGCAGATCTGAGCGCATCATTTGATAATGCATCTCAAGCAGCTCCTGATAATGGCGTGCTTTCTTTCGAGACGAAACGGAGGAAGGCGTCCTTGGTTTTCATGATTGACCGCCTGCAACACATGCGCCAGCAACTCATTGGTGCGACTCATGAGGGGTCCGGGCATGTGGCCCCCTTGTTGCGCCCGTACACAGAACTCCTTGGAGAGGCGGAAGCAATGCGGGATGCGTTGGCGTCTGCGCCGGGTGTCGCCCAGGGCACTCCACGTGCAGAAGGAGCAGCTCAAGAGGCGACCATCATCCCATTTAAACGAACCACATAGGCAATGGTCTATGCTGGACCGCATCATTGCACACATTGATCTGGACGCATTCTTTGCGTCCGTGGAGGAACAAGAAAAACCGTATCTGAAAGGTATGCCGATAGCGGTCGGCGCGGACCCGCTCGGTGGCAAAGGGCGCGGCGTCGTTTCCACCGCGAGCTATGCAGCTCGCAAGTATGGGATACGAAGTGCGCTTCCGATACAAACGGCGTGGAAGCTTTCCCAGGCAGCCAAAGCCCGTGGCGAACAGGAATGTATTTTTATAGTGCCACACCATGATAAGTATGTGCGAGTATCGCAGCAGGTTTTTGCCATCATTCACGATATCTTTCCCGTGGTTGAACAGGTTGGTGTTGATGAGGGTTATGCAGATGCCACCGAACTGGGCACTTTTGCTGCTGCAGAGAGCAAGGCAGAAATGCTCCGTACGCGCGTGCGTCAGGAGTTGGGCCTCGCATTAACCGTTGGTATTGGGCCGAATAAACTCATTGCAAAGCTTGCGTCAGAGAAAGGAAAACCTGACGGCTTGTGCGTGGTATTGCCTGAAGAAGTTGATGAGCTATTACTTCCTCTATCTCTCCAGGAGCTTCCAGGGATTGGGAAGGTGACGGCTGCCAGACTTCTGTCTAAACAACTGCGCACGGTACGGGATGCGAGAAAGCTTTCGTGGCAGGAGCTTCGGAAGCTCTTTGGGAGCCACGGTTTTTCTATGTACGAACGATTGCGCGGCATTGATGAACGTACGGTAGATGTGGTGGGGGAGGCGCCGAAATCCATAGGCAAACACCATACGTTTTATGAGGATGTTGGTGATATACGGCAGGTGGAAGCGGTACTTGCTACACAGGTGCACAGCATTATGCGCTCCCTCAAAGATGATGGGTTCACCTCGTTTCGCACCGTTGTACTTACGGTGCGGTTTGATGATTTCTCAACAGTGAGCCGCGCGCTCACTCTTTCGACGCCACGCGTGAATGCCCAAGAGTTGGAACTGAAGGCACTGAAACTGCTCCTACCATTCTTCGAAAAGAAGGAGAATCCTGAAAAAAAACCCATACGGCTCATTGGACTGCGTGTTGAAAAGCTCCTGTGATAGTATCCAGTCACTATGAAACGAGAAGCTGAGCGACGCGCGCGAATGGCAATGCTCCTGACTGTTCTAAAAAGGGAGTATGGTGAGCCAAAAACAGAGCTTCACTACACCAAGCCGCACGAGCTACTATTTGCCGTGATGCTCTCGGCGCAATGCACTGATGCGCGAGTGAATATGGTGACGAAGACTCTATTCAAAAAGTACAAGACTCTTGCCGATTATACGGCTGCACCACAAAGTGAGATGCGTGAAGCAATTGCATCTATCAGTTACCCAAACAACAAAGCACAGCACATACGGGAGACTGCACAGATACTGCTGCGCGATTTCAGAGGGAAAGTGCCGCAGGCCATGGAAGACCTACTCACGCTAAAAGGCGTGGCGCGTAAGACCGCCAACGTGGTGAGAGGCGAGCTCTACGACGTGTGGGACGGTATCGCGATTGATACACACGTGAAGCGGTTTGTTAAAAAGTTTGATTTGTCGGATGCGACCACGAGCGACGGCATGGAAAAAGACCTCATGCATTTGAATACACCCAGCGATTGGAAGTATGTAAACAATGGGCTGGTGCTGTATGGACGCTATGTGTGTAAGGCAATAAAGCACGACTGCGCCGCGCATCCGCTCACACCGATGTGGCCACCGGCAGCGAAGCGATGGCCCAAAGCGAGCTAGGGAAGTGTGGTAAACGGAATGGCCGAGCGCTTGCGCTCGGCCATGTCTTTCTGCTTAGCAATTACCGCCGCGGACGTCATCCGGGCTAATCGTGTATCGCATCCCTTTGGGTTGAGTGGGGAAGCGATTCGCGAGGAGTTGGTCGATAAACGCGGTCGCCTTGCGGTCACGGCTGAGAGCATTGAGCATGTCGTTCACGCTTCCGGCTCGCATGGCAATCGTAAGAAATACATCTTGCCAGCTGGAGTGGCCACGGCGCGTCGCGTAGTCGGTCGCTGCAGCAACCAGGAGCTGCTGCTCTTTCGCAGGAAGATCTGCTTCAAGGCGTGCGGTGATGTACGCTCGATCTGCATCGGTGATGGTCGTCGTCATGGAACCCTCTTGTGCATTGTTGTGCCTCACAACACCATACGCGCCTTGTACGCTTCCTGCAACGCGCATGTGTGCACGTGTACAGAAGTGGCCGCCTGCAAAGCAGGCGGCCACTGGTTCGCTCTAGGCGCGACGAGCACGGCTCGACGGGGTGCCAAAGTGAGGCTCCCAGCGCATGCCGGGTGGGTTGCCTCGGGCGTTGCCGTTATCGTAGGGCATGTCTGGATTGCGAGAACGCACCTGGAGTTGGGGCATGTGGGTTCCGCCCGTGCACAAGGCACAAGCGGGGCACACACTGCGTCCATCTGCGAGTTTGCACGCTCGTTCGTTACTGCACTTTGTGCTAATCCTGCTGTCACACATTGAGGTCTCCTTGGTAGCCTGATTGAATCTACCCCATTTTAGAGGGTTGGCCAAGCGACCGCCTGTTAGGTACCATAGGGGTATGCAGAAGCGGAAAGTGGCAGTGTTTGATGTCGACGGCACCATCTTCCGTTCATCGCTCTTTGTGGAGCTAGTAGAGGCACTGATGGCCAAAGGTGTGTTTCCATCCGCAGCCCGCAAGCTGTACGACCGCGAGTACCGCACGTGGATCGAGCGTGAGGGCGACTATGAAGCCTACATTGCTGCGATGGTAAAAGCGTTTCGTAGAAATATTAAAGGTATCCACTACGGCGAGTTTAAAGATATTGCACGCGAAGTGGCAAATGTGAAATGGAAGAAGTCGTACCGTTACACCCGTGACCTCACACAAGAGCTAAAAGGGAAGGGGTACTACCTCCTGGCCATTTCGCATTCTCCAAAAACCATCATTGATTATTTTTGTCCGAAGCTCGGGTTTGATAAAGCGTACGGCATGGTCTATGAGCTCGGGCCACAAGACCGATTTACAGGGTCGGTGATTGATGAGCATGTCATCCTGAATAAGGCTAATATCCTTAAACGCGCGGTTGAAAAAGAAGGACTCACGCTCGAAGGTTCAATTGGTGTTGGTGATACAGAATCAGATATTCCTTTTTTGGAGCTGGTGGATAACCCTATTTGTTTTAACCCAAACCAAAAGCTCTATCGTCACGCCAAGCTAAACAAGTGGCAGGTGGTCGTGGAGCGGAAGGACGTCGTGTACCAATTATGAAATTTCTGCTCGTTGCTATCGCACTATGGGGTGTGTACGCGTACATGCATATGTCACCACGCATACGTGCTGCCGAGATGACCGTGGCACAAACCGTACCCTATACTCGCAGTGAATCACCGAGCGGCAAGTCTCTTTTAATGGTGGGCGACAGTACTGCCTATGGCGTAGGCGCGGAATCGCCAGCATTGAGTACTGCTGGGAGAGTGGGGGAAGTGCTGGGAGCATCGGTTGAAAATCATGCGCGATCTGGAGGGAAGACACGCGAGCTACTGGCGCAGTTGGGTAAGGTACAGCGTACATCGTATGACGTGATTGTGATTCAAATGGGTGCGAACGATATCACTCATTTTTCAAGTAGCGAACAAACGCAAGTAGAACTTGATCAAGCTTTGAGACGAGCAAAAGAGCTTGCGCCAACCGTAGTACTGCTCACCTGTGGCGATATTGGGAATGCGCCACTGTGGCCATGGCCCCTGGGGCATCTGTACACCTATCGGGCACAGGTGTTTCGTGAAAAGTTTATGACCACCGCCAAAGAGCACGGCGTATTGTATGTCGATTTGTTTACGAAACCGGATGTGTTCACCACAGATGCAGCTCGCTACTATGCTCCTGACGGGCTGCATCTATCCGGCGAAGGGTATGGAG
>JAGOVW010000056.1 GCA_018060545.1 Minisyncoccota bacterium | reverse complement strand
GCGCAAAATGATAGAAGATCTGGTAGAGAAGAATCCCGACCTCTTCATGCAGCTGGCACAGGACGTGCAAAAGGAAATGGCTGCAGGGATATCTCAGCAAGATGCCATGACGGCCGTTGCGATGAAGAATAAAGATACGCTCGGCAAGCTCATGGGGAAGTAGTATTCACTATACCCACCCTACGAACGAGGCATAAACCCATTCGGGTATACTCTCACCATGGAGCATAAAAAAGTATTCGTGCTATTGGGTCATCCCGACAAAGACACATACACGGGCGCGCTTGCCGATGCCTATGAAAAGGCGGCGAAGGAATCAGGCCACGAGGTGCGTCGCATGAATATTGAAGAAATGAGTTTCGATCCTATATTGCACAAAGGCTACAAAGCTATCCAGGAGCTCGAGCCTGTGTTGAAGGAAATGCAGGAAAATATCCGCTGGGCGGATCATTTTATGGTGATTTACCCAAACTGGTGGTGCACCATGCCCGCAAAGCTGAAGGGAATGTTCGATCGTGCATGGCTCCCGGGTTTCGCCTTCAATTTCGACAAACCAACGGGCAAGCTTATTACCCGACTCTCGGGAAAGACCGCACGGGTCATTGTGATTGCGGGATCGCATAGCCCCTTTATGACGTGGTGGAAATTTGGCGACTTCACCAATGAAATCTCACGAGGCATCCTTGGTTTTGCGGGCATGGATGTGTCCGTTTCTACCTATGGACCCTGTGACCACTGCACGGTGGGTGAGCGCGAGACGTGGCAGAAACAGGTGGAAGCACTGGGTCGCGCTGCTCACTAAGAATTGCTAGGGAGCCGCCATGAAGCGCTGAGTGCCGCGGGGAATTCCATTTTATCGAATTTGTGGTTTACTAGGCAACATATGTCACTTTCTATTGGAATTGTGGGGTTGCCAAACGTCGGGAAATCGACACTGTTTAATGCGCTCACGAAAAAAAGTGTGCCGGCTGAAAATTATCCTTTCTGCACCATCGATCCATCGGTAGGTATCGTACCTGTGCCAGATCCGCGTCTGCAGGCGCTCTCTGCCATGAGCAACACTCAGAAGATTGTTCCCGCTGTTGTTGAATTTGTTGATATTGCAGGGTTGGTTAAGGGGGCATCCGAAGGGGAAGGGTTGGGTAACCAGTTTCTCTCAAACATTCGAGAAGTGGATGCTATCGCAGAAGTGGTGCGCATGTTTGATGATGAAGATATTACACACGTACATGGCGACGTGGACCCCTTGCACGATATAGAGGTGATTAACCTCGAGCTTATCCTCGCCGACTTCCAGGTAGTTTCAAAGCGATTGGATAGGGTAACGCGTGAAGCGCGCTCGGGTGATAAGCAAGCGATCGCCGAAGAAGAGGTGTTGAAGCTTCTCAATGAGGCGCTCGAACATGGTAGGCTCGCAAGCACGGTGAAGTTCGATCCGCGACATGAACCGATTGTGAAAGCGCTGCAGCTTCTAACGACAAAACCTTTTTTGTATGTGTTGAATCGCAAGAGCGGCGTCGTGAATGTTGATGCCGAAAATGGGGAACGCTGGCGAGTGCTCCAGCAGTTTTTCAAAGACACGGGTGCGCACTATGTGTTTGTAGATGCGGCAACGGAGCGTGAATTGAATGATGTGCACGATGATGAACGTGACCAGTTCCGTCGCGAAATGGGCATTGCGGAAAGCGGCATTGACGCTCTTATTCGTGCCGGCTACGAGACGCTCGATTTGATCTCGTACTTCACCACGGGCGAGAAAGAGACTCGTGCATGGACGGTCAAGCGTGGATCCACCGCCCCGCAAGCAGCTGGTGCAATTCACACCGACTTTGAAGAAAAGTTTATTCGTGCAGAAGTCATTCAATGGAGTGATCTGGTCCAGGCGGGGTCGTTTGCTGCGGCGCGCGAGAAAGGACTGGTGCGCACTGAAGGAAAGGAATACATATTTCAAGACGGTGATGTGACCGAGTTCCGCCACGGAGCGTAGCTTGCGTATTATCAGTTTGATGGCATAGTGCTATCGGTATCGCATCGATAGCCGATGCGACCTTCGCAAGGGAATGACTTCGGATGGAGAAGACATTGCTCGACCTGGTTCACCAACTAGGGCAGCATCTGGACGCCGCCTATGAAAAGCGTGCGCCAGGGAACGACGTTACGCTACGGCAGCTCGCCGTTTTGCGCGCAACCAGAGAGTGGGACGGTGTCTCACAGAAAGCGCTGGTGGAAAAGACAGGCATTGATCGGTCCACGCTTGCAGACGTCTTAAAGCGGCTGAAAGCCAAGGGGTTGGTCAGTAAGCATCGGAATAAGCATGATGCGCGTGCGTATGTGGTGCGCTGCACCACGGAAGGGGCGCGAATTATCATCAAGTACCAGCCGGCGGCGATTGCTGTGGAGCATGCCGCACTCCAGGCATTGCAAAGGGCGGAGGTGGAATCTTTCCTGAAGATGCTCAGGTGTACGATTGAGCACTTGGAGAAAGCTGCGAACGAGTAGCCTGAGGCTACTGCTGAATAGGTGCCGGCGGACCATAGGTCCGCCGGCTTCTCTTATGCGCGATACTGCGCAATGAATGCATCGCGATTTCGCGCATGCTTTTTAATAACCGAAGACACTCGCGCCGGCTTGAGCCCAGGACATTGTGTCCTGAGTTCATCCGCAATGTGCGCGTAGGAGCGTCCCTGTTCTAGAAGGGCTGCTACACGACTAAACAACGAGCGTGGAATGTCGGTATGCGCGCGCGCAAGGGGTGTGGTGCGTGCTCTTTGTGGTAAAACAAATGGCATGACACGGTCCTCCGATAGCGTTAGTCCTTGTGGATTGTAGATTCTAGGTACTTGAGCGCAAGGGTGGCAGCACAAAAATGGGGATAGCCTCATGAGGTGCGATGGTTGCGCACCCTAGGGTGCGTGCTACGCTTTCCCTATGGAACACACACCAAGTACTGGCCCGAAGGATTTCTTCCTCTGGGTTGCCGCGACCGTCGCGTTATACGTCAGCGTTGTTAGCTTACTCGCTTTATGGTTTGAACTCGTTAACCGTCTCTTTGTAGACCCCGTGAATGGCGGGTATGTTGACCCATACTCGACTGGGATTCGCATTGCCGTGGCCTCACTCATTGTGATATTTCCACTCTATGTGTACTTCATGCGCCAGTTGCATACCGATATTCGTGCGCACCGCGAGAAGAAAGAGCTGTGGGTGCGTCGCTGGCTCTTGGTAGCATCTTTGTTCATTGCTGGCCTTACGTTGGTAATTGACCTCATCGTCCTTATCAACGCGTTCCTCGGTGGTGAAGAGCTCACTGCCGCGTTTGTGCTGAAGATAGCGGCCGTGTTCGTTGTAGTAGGTGGAGCATTTCTCTACTATGTACACGAAGTGAAGGGAACCTGGGAGCATAACGAAGGGCTCTCTAAAATCATTGCTGCGGGAGTGGCCGCTCTTGTGCTCGCATCCGTGGTAACGGCATTTATGTTCATTGGTTCACCTGCGACACAGCGCATGATGCGCTATGACGCGCAAAAAGTTTCTGACCTGCAAAGTATCCAATGGCAGATTACTGACTTCTACCAGCAGAAAGAGCGTCTCCCGCTATCGTTCGAAGAATTGAAGGATCCATTGCGCGGCAACGTGGTCCCCAGCGACCCCCAAGAGGCAGATGGATTTACCTATCAGTATCGCCCAGTAACACCACTGAGCTTTATGCTCTGCGCCACTTTCAATTTGGAGCAGACCAAGGAAGAGACCACCTCACCGCGACCGGTTGATGGTATGTACGTGGACCCAGCACTGGAGTACTGGCAGCACAAAGCGGGTGAGACCTGTTTTGTGCGTGAAGTTGATCCAGAAAAATTCCCTCCATACGCAAAGACTCGCTAG
>JAGOVW010000020.1 GCA_018060545.1 Minisyncoccota bacterium | reverse complement strand
GGGGAGCTTTTTGCGTTTGTGCACATTACCGGTGCGTAGCATTGGTACTGTGTGTGCAGACTTGCTTAAGACTGTTGTCTGCAGGACAGCCCACACAGGTATCCCTTCGGGTACCTGTGTGGGCAATCTTGCCTGCAATCCACAAAGAACGTTGGTCCTTTATAAATCACCGTAAAAACCAAAAGGTCAGCCCTTTATTTTTTTGCGCTTGTATCGCTACGCAGCCTCGCGTACAATGCCGCCATGTCATCAAACAAACTACAGGCGGGAATTGGAATCGCCATCATAGTCACTCTTCTTGGTGCCGGTGGGTGGTACTACTTCAACAATCAGACCGAGCAAATAACAATCGGGGGAGTCACGCTTGATATGCCAAAAGGAGCAACTATCGAAGTGTTAGAAGACTCATTGCCACCACTAGATTACACTGTTCAGTTTGAAGAAGGTGTTCCAGAAGGAACGCGCTCGGCGCTTTTGGGTAACATTAAAAAACTCACCACTATCCTTGAGGAAGATCCATCTCACTTCAACGCATGGTTAGATCTTGCGCTACAGTACAAAGTTGCCGGCGATTACTCTGCAGCTGAAAAGGTGTGGCTCTACTTGGTAGACACAGCTCCGCAGTCCGGATTGAGTGCGCACAATCTTGGCACGCTGTACCACCTCAATCTAAAAGATAACGAGAAGGCTGAAAAGTTCTTCATCGTAGCCATCAAAAGGGAACCGCTGCAGGGTGCATACTATCTTTCTTTCCACGAGCTGTATCGCTACTCGTACAAAACTGAGACGACGCTCGCTGCAGACATCTTGAAGGAGGGGCTCAAGCTGACACCTGAGAATACGGACCTATTGCTGGCGTTGGCGGTATACTATCGAGACGATAAAAAGGATAAGAAGCTAGCGCGAGAGTACTACACGCAGGCCCGCGATGCAGTGGCAAAGACAGGGAATACTGAATTGGTCCGAGCAATCGAGACTGACATCCTGCGCCTGAAGTAGGTTGGCTCCCTCTGCGCAGCGGCACGCCTTCATAGTACAATGGGGCGTATGCGTGGCGCCTTCAACGAAAGCTTTTTTAAGTTTTCCATCGGCTTCCTGTGTATCATCCTGGGCAGTTTTGGCTTTACTATTGCACTCGACTACTACGACGAAAACTATGGTGCTGCTCAGCAGACGGCTTCAGTGTTTGAAAGCGCCGCAGCACAATTCTTTGCTCAGTAGCACCCCCTCGGGTGCCTCTGTGGGAATGGTTTGACCAGTGGGTGCCGCTGAGGTACTATGCGCCCACTGGACCGGAGACAGTAGGTGGAGTCTGGAAACAGACACCGTAACGCGAAAGCGCCTACCGAGGTTTTGCCCGCCTACGCGGGAGAACACTCCTTTCAGTTGGTCGATTAGTTTCTTACGAAACGAAACAACATGTATGGCAAAAACAAAAGCACAGAAACAAGAAATGCTTACGCGCCTTACTGAGGCGCTCAAGAAGAACGGGTCATCAGCACTCGTACACTTTAAAGGCGTATCGGTTGCGGAAGAGTCAGCAATGCGTCGCTCTTTGCGCGAGCAAGGATTGGCGTATTTTGTTTCAAAGAAAACACTCATTAAGAAAGTGCTCACTGACAATGGATTCGCAATTCCAGAGTTGGGAGGCGAAGTGGCTGTTATTTACAACACAACGTCAACCGACACGACTGCACCGGCACGCCTCGCTCATGAGTTCAGCAAGAACTTGGGGGCAGAACGCTTTGCACTTTTGGCTGGTATTTTTGAAGAGAAAATACAAGACAAAAAAGGCATCACCGAAATCGCAACCATTCCATCTATGGATGTCTTGCGCGGTATGTTTGCAAACGTGCTCAACTCACCGATGCAGCGATTCGCTATTGCACTCTCTGAAGTGGCAAAGACAAAATAATTACTCATCAACACGAACACTATGGAACCAACAACAAACACACCAGAAGTCGTTATCCCTGAGTTTGCAAAGGGGATTATTGATCAGGTGGAAAAGATGACCGTTCTCGAGCTCAATGCGCTCGTGAAGGCAATCGAAGGGAAGTGGGGCGTCTCTGCAGCAGCTGTTGCAGTAGCAGGCCCAGCTGCAGGTCCTGCAGCTGAAGAAAAGACTGACTTTACTGTAGAACTTACCGAAGGTGGTGCGCAGAAAATTGCGGTCATCAAGGTGGTAAAGGAAGCGCTTGGCTTGGGTCTTAAGGAAGCTAAGGATCTCGTAGAAGGAGCTCCGAAAGTTCTTAAGGAAGGAGTTAAGAAGGAAGAAGCTGAAGAGCTCAAGAAGAAAGTGGAAGAGGCAGGTGGTAAAGTCACCCTCAAATAACAGCGAACAGTTGTTTTCACAAAAGAGACCCATTGGGTCTCTTTTGCGTATGTACCCCACGCCACGTGCACTCCACCGTACCGTGCCTTGAGTATGCAAAATTTCTGTGGTCTTGTGTGTGGGTTCCCAAATACCTGCTGAGTGCTAGAATCAATCGATACTCCCTATACCGAATCGACACCATGGCAAAAACAGACTTTCTCGCAGAACTTTTAGACAACACGGTCCGTGCAAAAATAATCCGACTATTCTGTGCAACACCTGCTGCATGTTTTACCGCAGATGAAATTACTCAACGCTCTCAAATTGCTTCCGCGAAGACAACCGAGAAGGAACTCAAGATCCTTCAAAAATTGGGACTGGTCCGCACTACACGTTGTGCACGCGAAGTGAAGCAAAAAGGTGCAAGTTCTGGACGAAAGGTGCAAGTGCCCGGCTGGACAGGAAATCCGACGAACGACTATTTCAAAGTGCTCGGCGTATTTGTACGCGATACGGAGCCGGCAGCAGAGGAAAGTATTTTGGGAAAACTAAAGGGCGCCGGAAACATTAAGCTGGTTGTTGCGTCAGGATTTTTTGCCGCTGCAGAGAATAATCCGAGTCGTATCGATTTGCTGATTGTGGGAGATAAATTGAAAGAACGAAAAATTGCATCAGCACTTCGCTCTATCGAAGCGCAACACGGTAGAGAGATCTCGTACGCGGCATTTTCTACACAGGATTTTCGTTATCGTCTCGACATTTACGATCGCTTGATTCGCGACGTGCTCGACTATCCGCACCACGTACTTTTGGATTTACTGAAAGTGTTCTAGGTGTATCCACAAACGCGTTAGGAAATAGCGAGCGGCAGAGCGGCCGCTCGCTATACTTTTGGTACTGGTCGAATACCTGTATTCACTATTTATTAAGATCAATATAGATATCTATGATCGTGCAACAGTGGGCAGACGTGTTCACTCGCTCGTTTCAAGACCTCTCCTGGGTAGTGGTGCAATTCGCGCCACGCATCGTTTTTGCCGTCGTCATTTTCATGATCGGCTGGCTGATTGGTGCAATACTTGGACGCATTGTCGCGCAGTTGATGCGCGCCTTGAAGATAGATCATGCGCTGAAAGGTGCAGGTCTAGAGGAGGTGGTAACGCGCGCGGGTTTCAGCTTGAATGCTGGAAAGTTTTTGGGCGAATTGGTGAAGTGGTTTATTGTGGTCATCTTCTTGAGCGCTTCGCTCGAGTTCTTGGGATTGACTCAGGTGACTATCTTCCTGCAAGAGGTGGTGTTGTTGTACTTGCCGAAAGTTATCGTAGCAGTGCTCATACTTATTCTTGCAGCAGTCATTGCTGAGATTGCCAAGAATGCTGTAGTGGCATCGGCGCGAGCTGCGGGTGCGCATTCAGTGCATTTGGTAGGCAGCATCACGAAGTGGTCCATTTGGATTTTTGCGGTCCTCGCCGCATTGGTGCAAATCGGCATTGCGGTAGCACTTTTGCAAACCTTGTTTACTGGGTTTGTGATTGCGTTCTCGCTCGCATTTGGTTTAGCGTTTGGATTGGGTGGAAAGGAACACGCTTCGGATTACATTGCGAAGCTCCGAAAGGAAATTTCGCACGAAGACAAAAAATAGGGCTTTTTGCTGATGTTCGCCAAACCCGCCTCTCATAGGCGGGTTTGGTTTTACACGGCCACCAGCCGCACCTGGCAATGACCCTTTTGTGGCATGCTCTGTGACCTGGTAGAAGGGTGTCGTAAACGGGGATGGGGACGAGTCTCACCCCTTTAGAAAGGCTTATAAAATGAGGCTTTCCCTCGAAAATGAGAGGGGGTGCCGAGGTATCAACGCGCGGATGGTGAAAACCCTTGACTTCACACAATCCTTCGCCTATACTCGCCACACCTTATGAGTACTAACAAAAGCCCGAAGTAGAGCGGTTGGACCGGTCGAAAGGCCTATCCAGAAGCCGCGTTGAAGCGGCCTTTTTAGTGCAAGGAGTAAGGGAGAACGTTGACACACAAGGATTCATTTATTGGAGATGAATTCTTTCATATACGAAATTAAAACAACATGCAGAAATGCGTGTTGATGAATCAATCAATTGCAGGCTTCATACCGCTACGGTGGTATGAATAAAAAATGTATGACGAACATACTGAACATATGTTCGTTCGAGATCTGTACCAACGCGAAGGCGAAGGTATGGAAATCAATCACAATGCGGTTCTTAGAATTTCTAACAGGAGATTCTAATAAGGGCGTATGGTGGATGCCTTGACTGAAGAGAGCGATGAAGGACGTGGTCTGGCTGCGAAATGCATCGGGGAGCTGCCAAACAAGCTTCGATCCGGTGATGTCCGAATGGGGAAACCCTATTGAGTAACCCTCAATAACTTTGCACTAGCAAAGAGCTTACCTCGGGAAGTGAAACATCTCAGTACCGAGAGGAAAAGAAAACAATTGTTATTCCCTTAGTAGCGGCGAGCGAAACGGGAGGAGCCCAAACTTAATTGAGATCAAGGGGAGCATTTTTATGTTCCTCCTGATCTCGGTTAGGGGTTGTAAGGCGTAAGCGCTGTGTTTACACAGGAAGAGTTACAAAATTTTTGGTTAGCAGAATCATCTGGAAAGATGAGCCCCAGCGGGTAATAGCCCCGTATGCGAAAATCAAAAATCTCTTTGGCTTATGTCCTTGAGTAACTCAAGACACGAGTAGCTTGAGTGAATCTACCGGAACTAACCGGTAAGGCTACATATCTCTTCAGATCGATAGTGAACAAGTACCGTGAGGGAAAGGTGAAAAGAACCCCGGTGAGGGGAGTGAAATAGACCTGAAACCATATGTCTACAAGGAGTCGAAGAGGGCGCAAGTCCTCGACGGCGTGCCTATTGAAGAATGAGCCAACGAGTTGATGCATTCGGCTTGCCTAAGAGGTGAACCCTCGGAGGCGTAGTGAAAGCGAGCGTGAATAGCGCGTTTGTCGTTTGTATCAGACCCGAAGCCAGGTGAGCTACCCATGAGCAGGCTGAACGCTATCGAAAGATAGCGGGAGGGCCGAACCGGTGAGTAATGCAACGCTCTCGGATGACTTGTGGGTTGGAGTGAAAAGCTTATCGAACTTGGTAATAGCTGGTTCTCTCCGAAACAGCTTTTGGGTTGGCGTCGCGTGTTCCTTGTGGGGGTAGAGCACTGGAAGGATTAAACAGGGCTTCGGCTCATTAATCCTATCAAACTCCGAATACCACAAATTAAGAGCGCGGCAGTTAGTCCGTGGGGGCTAAGCTCCACAGGACAAAAGGGAAACAGCCCTAGATCGCCAGTTAAGGTCCCTAAATTAACGCTCAGTGTAAGCAAGGAGGTGAAGTTTCTTTGACAGTGAGGATGTTGGCTTAGAAGCAGCCACCATTTAAAGAAAGCGTAACAGCTCACTCACTCAGAGACTTTGCGCCGAAGATGATCGGGACTCAAGCGTTATACCGAAACTGCGGGTTCGCAATTATTTTTATAATCGCGAGCGGTAGGAGAGCGTTCCATTCCGCGATGAAGGCAAAGGGGTGACCCATGCTGGAGCGTGTGGAAGTGAAAATGTTGGCACGAGTAACCGCAATGCGGGTGAGATTCCCGCACGCCGAAAGACCAAGGTTTCCTTCGCAATGGAGATCAGCGAAGGGTTAGCCGGGCCTAAGCCAATGGCGAAAGCCGAAGGTGATGGACACAGGGTTAATATTCCCTGGCTCGGACGTGGTGCGATGAGATGACGGAGGGTAGTAGTGTGCGCCCCTTATTGGTTTGGGGTCATTGCTCTGAGGGTGCTGGCGAGGTAAATCCCGTCCGCATAGCCCAAGGAGAGATGAGAACTGTGCTTCGGCACGGGAATGCACATGAGCACGCTTTCAAGAAAAGTCTCTAAGCATAACCACGTACGATCCGTACCAGAAACCGACACAGGTGGTCAGGTCGAGTAGACCAAGGCGAACAAGTGATTGCTCCTTAAGGAACTCGGCAAAAAAGCGGCCGTAACTTCGGGATATGGCCTGCCCCTCGCAAGAGGGGCCGCAGCGAAAGATTCCCTGACAACTGTTTACCAAAAACACAGCTCCCTGCGAACTCGTAAGAGGATGTATAGGGGGTGACACCTGACCAATGCCGGAAGGTCAAGTATGGGGGGTACATGGATTTATCTATGTGCTGGACTATATAAGCCCCGGTCAATGTCGGCGATAACTATAATCGTCCTAAGGTTCCGCGTTTCTCGCAAGAGGAATGCGGAAGGACTGGGACGATTATGGAGGAAGGGGTAAACAGAAATATCTACACTAAAAAAGCTACCTTGTGCCCGCGCAGCAATGCGTCACGCACTTGTCCAAAACATGACTATATGATGATGGGTCCGAAACCGATCATCAGGCAACCCTGAGCGCAAGCGACTGGGGGCCAGAGAGACTATACGCCATGTGCCCTGAACGAAAGTGACGGGTGAAGAAATAGTCCAACGTAAAGGAATAGTTGAGCGTAATTCCTTGTCGGGTAAATTCCGACGTGCACGAATGGTGTAATGATTGGGGAACTGTCTCAAGGAGCAGCTTGGTGAAAATACAGTACCGGTGAAGATGCCGGTTACCTGCAGCTAGACGAAAAGACCCCAGAAGCTTTACTGCAGCTTCATATTGGGGATACGAGGATACTGCGTAGCATAGGTGGGAGAGGTTGAAGTGATCCTTTAGGGGGTCATGGACTCGTCAGTGAAATACCACTCTTTATTCTTGTATCTTCTAACCTGGGTAGCAAAAATGCACAGGAACAGTATGTGGCAGGTAGTTTAAGTGGGGCGCTTTCCTCCTAAAAAGTAACGGAGGAGCTTATTAAGGTCACCTAGGCGCGGATGGAAACCGTGCCGATAGTGTAATGGCAAAAGGTGGCTTGACTGCGAGACGTAGGTGTCAAGCAGGTGCGAAAGCAGAACATAGTGAACCGACCTTCCGCGTTAGATGCGGGGGGAGATTAACCGATAAAAGTTACTCTGGGGATAACAGGCTAGTTCCGCCTAAGAGTCCAAATCGACGGCGGAGTTCGGCACCTCGATGTCGGCTCACCTTATCCCGGGGCTGGAGAAGGTCCCAAGGGTTTGGCTGTTCGCCAATTAAAAAGGTACGCGAGCTGGGTTCAGACCGTTCAGGATGCGAGAGCTAAGGCACGCAAGTGCACGCTCACATTCGTGTCCTGAACACGTCTGAACTCCGAGGAATACTTAGTTAGACAATTCACGGCGGCTCTCTATAGAAATACAGAGATGCATGTCTGACATATTTCGGTAGACGCAACCACGACCTAACCTGGCGTGGGTAAAGCAATACCGAGGGAATCTTGAGCGAAAGCGAGAGAGCCCGTAGAGACTACACGTCAGATACCTGACTTCGTGCAAACGAAAAGGTAAAGATATAGTCCAGTACATAACACAATCAGTATGTATAGCGTGAGACAGGTTGGTCTTAATCTGCTGCAGGCGTTGATTTTTGAAGAGTTTCGTCCCTAGTACGAGAGGACCGGGATGAACTGACCTCTGGTCTGTGAGCTGTCGCTACCCGCGGCATTGCTCAGTAGCTATGTCGGGAACGGATAAACGCTGAAAGCATATAAGCGTGAAACCGCCTCTAAGATAAGAAATCATTTGAGACCCGTGAGAGATGATCACGTTGATAGGCACTAGGTGGAAGTGCAGTAATGCATTGAGCCGAGGTGTACTAATTCGTCGAAGAAACTCCTGTTAGAACTTCTGAGAACCAATCCAACACACATCTGTGTGGGGGATAGTCATTGTGAAATACATAATGCAATTGATTGATAAAATCGTAATCGTGAATAGCTATCCAATACATGCGCAGCATACGCTGTGTGTGGAGCGGCCTGGGCGACTTTAGTTGCCTGCGCTGACGCTATTCACTCAAAATATATTGAATGTTTTGTGTTGGTGCTTTGTCGGAGGGGTGAGAATGTGCAGCGCACATTCGCAAGGCCGCAGCACTGGTGCGAGGCGGGGTAGCGTAACTTTTCAGCAGAAAAGTATACGTTACACAGCCGTTTTCATTCAGTATGAGGTAGTGTAAAATCGCACTGTTCATGTACATCGAATATTGTGTGTTGGTGCTTTGTCGGAGGGGGTCCACCCGTTCTCATTCCGAACACGGCAGTTAAGCCTTCCTGAGGCAATGGTAGTCCGCAAGGGCGAGAGTAGCTCGGCGCCAACACAGAGTATTTGATTGAATTGCCTCGAATTAAATGCCACCGCAAGGTGGTTTTTTGCGTACATACATATAGATGGACACCCCACTGCAAGGCAGCGGGGTGTTGTTCGTGGTGTGGCCTACTCGCGATCAATCGGCTTGCAGAAGGTCACGCCTTGATTGTCGAGCGCGTGGCGGATGATGCTGCGCGCGTGGGGTCCTCGGAGTTGCTCGGTGGCAAGTGAGTCACACGGGGGGAACATCTTAGACGCTATGGTTCCCAAAAGCGCGGTGGCTGTGTCGGCAGTTTCCTGACTCGATTCTTCAACCTCGGCAGCTCGCTTAAGTGCTTCGCCGCACGCTACGTCTTCAACGCAGAGGATTATGCTTGCGCCCAAGAGGAGTGCGCGTACAGGGGCCTGTGGATGGTCGCTTTGAATGTACATGTATTGATGCTCCTTTCATTCTGAGGGGAAGTATCCAGCAGCAATATCAGGAGTCAAGTCATGCGCTTGCTAGACGCTATACGCGAAACGCTATAAGCTTAGGCCATATGTCATGGGCATCGCGGCGAAAAGCAGGGTACCTTTTGGGCGTATTTCTTTTTTTTGCTGTACCGCTGAGTATTATTGGTTTCTTGTGGTGGTATGAAGCGCCAACCTGTTTCGATGGAATTTTAAATGGTGGCGAAACGGCGATTGATAAAGGGGGGCCGTGCGCTCTACTGGATGAACGCTCGCTTATTCCACACGCCGTCCTATGGGCGCGCCCATTCATGGTGCGTGCAGGTCTTTTTAATGCGGTTGCCTATATTGAAAACCCAAACCAAGAAGCGGGTGTGGAGCGCGTCAGCTACCGCATTCGTTTGTACGATACCAATAACGTGCTCGTTGCAGAACGCGTGGGAGAGACGTACATCATACCGGGGGCCATTACGCCAGTATTTGAAGGAAGCATTGATACCGGATCGCGTGTTGCAGTGCGCGCGTTCTTTGAATTTACAGAGCCTTTGGTGTGGCACCGACTCGGTGGCATTGCACATACGGTGCCCGTATCTAACAAGCAGTTGAATGCGGTAGATACTGCACCGCGTTTGGATGCGCGCGTGGTGAATACCGAGCCACGTGATCGCGAGAACCTACGTATGGTCGCCGTTATATTTGACGCTGCTGGAAATGCTTTTGCTGCTTCGCAGACGGTGTTACCGCTCTTGGTCGGCAAAGGTCAACTAGACATCTCGTTCACGTGGCCAGTACCGTTCGAACGTGAGGCGGCACGCGTGGATATTTTGCCGCTTCTGGCACCTGTTGGGCTCTAGCGTATGGCACGGGCGCGCGAAGGCATTCTCTCACGGTGGTTCGGGCACATTGACTGGGTCCTCTGGGGCGCAGTCACGCTCATTACGTGCGCAGGATTGGTGACGATGTATGCGTTTGGTCCTGAAAATGCTTTTTTCAAAAAACAGATTATTCTCGTGGGTATCGCTCAGGCAATGTTTTTTGTAGCGTCATTTATAGACTATCGATTTCTGCGGCAGACCTTGCCTGTTGCGCTTGCATTTCTCGTCACCGTGGGACTGTTACTTTTGGTATTTGTGTTTGGTGAGGTAACGAAAGGTGCTCAGAGCCGTTTTGAATTTGGCTCGTTTGCGATACAGCCATCAGACCCCGCAAAACTGATTCTGATTGTGGTGCTCGCAAAATACTTCGCTCGGCGGCACGTGGAAATCGCAGACATCAAGCACATTCTTGTTTCCGGTGCGTACGCCTTCATACTGTTTGCTCTGGTGTTTCTGCAACCAGATTTCGGCTCGGCGATTATTCTGGCGTCTATTTGGTTTGGTTTGGTGCTGGTTGCCGGTATTTCGCGCAAACACTTGGCCATGGTTCTGATTAGTGCGGTTGTAGCTGGTGGCGGGTTGTGGTTGTTCGTTTTGCAGCCCTATCAGAAGGAGCGTGTTATGACCTTCCTTCATCCCCTTGCTGATATTCAAGGGGCCGGGTACAACGCCTACCAATCCACTATTGCTGTAGGATCGGGCCAACTTCTAGGGAAAGGAATTGGGTATGGTACACAATCGAAACTTCAGTTCTTGCCCGAGTATGAGACCGACTTCATATTTGCGGCGTTTGCGGAAGAGTGGGGATTTGTTGGCGTCATACTTTTGTTTCTGCTGTATGCCGTGGTTTTTTGGCGTGTCATCAGTGCGTCAATGCGTGGGGCAACCAATTTTGAAACACTTTTTGCTGCGGGAGTTGGGCTCTTGCTGCTCGCCCACTTTATCGTGCATATCGGCATGAACATAGGCGTTCTGCCGGTCACCGGTACCACGGTGCCATTTATGAGCTACGGTGGTTCGCATTTGGTCACCGAGTTTCTAGCGCTCGGTATGCTCATGGGTATGCGGCGTTATGAACGATCGGTGCACAAATATGCTGAGCGAAAGGAATTCGAGGGAGTGGGGTCAGTATACCTGTAAGGTTTCCTTCACCATGTCGCGCACCGAGCGCAGTGAAGGTGTACCAGTCTTCTTGAGAGAGCAGTTTGCGCGTTCGAGTCCGAGTACCATATCCGTAACTGACTCTGGCTTCACCAAGCGACCCATCTGAGGGTTTCTGATTTCAGGTATGCCACCCACTTTGGTAGCGACGGTCGGTAAGCCAGAAGCTTGTGCTTCGAGGAGGACATACGGCACCCCCTCCTTCAATGATGGGAGGAAGAATACATGGAACGCGTGAAGGTATGTTGATGCGTTGTCTACAAAACCGTGCAACTTTACATGGTTCTCTATACCAAGTTTCTTAACGTGCTGCTGAAGCAGGGCGAGCTGTTCGCCTGTCCCCATGATTGAATAATAAATGCGACGGGGATGTGTCGTGTTGTAAGCGGCGATAGTCTCCAGTGCACGGACGAGGTTTTTGTTTTTGGTGAGTTCTGCAATCGTAACAACCCACGCATCTTGCTGGTGTCCATCAATCTCTGTCTGGCTAAACAAACGAGCGCGTGCTTCGTTCATGGGGACAAATACGGGTGGAGCAATGCCGTTCTGGATGACAGTTATGTTACGCTTCGCCCAGGGAAGTCTAAGAAATGCGGCGGCATCTGCATGAGATATGCAGATGACCCGGTGGCATAGGAGTACGGTGAGGTAGGAAGCCAAGAAAATAATCGATTTGCTGAGTGCGTTGCGTTCCTCCCAAAATGGCCAGCCGTGAGCAGTGTAAATCACGCGAGGAACGCCAAGGATTCTCCCTAGGAGTGCTCCTAAGCCCCCAACTTTTGAACTGTTGAGGTGAAGGACATCCGGTTTCTCATGGCGTATTACCTTGGCGATGGCATAGAAAGCCTGTATGTCGGCCCAAATACTGATGTCGCGCCCTAGGGAGGTGAGATGCACCGTTCGCACGTGGGCTGCCTCAAGGTGTGTTAATAGAGCGCCTGAGGCGCTCCCAGGCTCCCCAGTGCCGCCAGCTGCCACAACCGCTTCGTAGTCGTGGGCGGGTAGGTTGGTCGCCATATCGGCCACGTAGCGCTGTGCGCCACCCCAATTGCTCTTCGTGATAATAAAGAGGACTTTCTTCCGTGTGAACACCGATGTGGCCATAAGGAAACTATGGGCGCTTCACCCCACGTGGTCAACCACGTGGGTAGGGTAACTACCCTGTGCTGGGAGAGTTAGTCAACCTTTTCGGGAGGATGCTTTTAGGCTAGTATGGACCCATGGCGCTCACGCCGAAGAGGGAATACCTCACACTGCTCATTGGAGATGCACTGACTTTTGCAATTGCACTCTGGATTACGCTTGCGCTACGCACCACCTCGGTACCATCCTTTGAATTCTACGTGCTCCACTTGGTACCTTTTTCGGTGCTCTTCGTCGCGTGGCTTTTTGTGTTCTTCCTTGCTGGATTGTATGCAAAATACACCCGTGTGATGCGTTCTCGCTTGCCGCAGCTCATTCTCTACACCCAGACACTCAACGTCATCATTGCCGCCACATTTTTCTTCCTGATCCCATACTTCGGCATAGCGCCGAAAACAATTCTCGTCATCTACCTCCTGATTTCGTCGATGATGATTTTCATGTGGCGTGTGCTCTTGTTCCCTATGGTGCGCCCGAAAGAGCGAGCAAAAGCAATCCTCATTGGTGAGGGTGATGAGATCGAAGAGTTGAAGGCAGAAATTAATGGGGACGCTCGGTACCCCTTCCTTATTGACCGCACACTCGATACTGCAAAGGCTGAGGTGCACCAAGCGGTCCAACAGCTGTGTCGCGTCGTCGAAGACGACGAGGTGAGTATCATCATTGCGGACGCGAATCATCCAGCACTAAATGCGTCACTCCCCATCATGTACGATGCAGCATTTCGCAAGCGACAGTTCATGTTCTTGGATACTGCAGCGCTGTACGAAAGTATTTTTGACCGAGTACCACTGCCGTTGGTGAGCTACAGCTGGATTCTGGAGCACATCACCACGTCCCAGGGTTATGATTTGGCAAAGCGAGCAATAGATATTGCATGCGCACTCATCCTTTCAGTGGGCTGGCTCGTAATATTGCCGTTTGTGGCGTTGGCCATCAAGCTTGATGATGGTGGCGACATCTTCATTACGCAGGAGCGTATTGGTAGGTTCCAGGAGCCCATCAAGATCCTCAAGTTTCGCAGTATGAGTGGCAACGATGGTGGCAACTACGGAACCAATGGTAAGACTCAATTGAAAGTAACGCGGGTGGGTCGCGTGCTGCGCACTCTGCGCATTGATGAGCTGCCGCAGATTATGAATATTCTTCGCGGTGACCTTTCCTTTGTGGGGCCACGTCCTGAGTTGCCATCTTTGGCACAGCACTACAGTGCTCGTATTCCTTTTTATAACGCGCGGCACCTCGTGAAGCCTGGGCTTACCGGGTGGGCGCAGATTCGCCATGATCGCCACCCACACGGAGGGGCTGACGTGGTGGAAACCAAGAACAAGCTTTCATACGATTTGTTCTATCTCCACCACCGTTCGTTCCTTCTTGATATCTACATTCTTTTCCAAACAGCGCGCATTGTCCTTTTCGAGAAGGGTTCATAAACGGTATGGCAAAGATGATTGTTACAGGAGGCGCAGGGTTTATCGGTTCACACCTCGTCGCTGCACTCATTGAGCGCGGAGATGAGGTGGTGGTGCTGGATAACTACAGTAGCGGCAAGGCTCCCGAACGTCATCATAAGCAGGCGGTGTATCACAATCAGGATGTTACTGATGCCCGTACAGTGCAAGAAATTATTGCCGGGGCAGATACGGTGTTTCATTTGGCAGCCATTCCGCGCGTTCCATATTCCATAGAGTTTCCCGTGGAGAGTGCTCAAGCAAATATTATGGGTACGATTGCCGTACTCACTGCAGCTGCGCGAGCAGGGGTCCGACGTGTGGTTTCGTCGAGCTCTGGCTCCGTGTATGGGGAGCAGAGTAAACTCCCACTCACGGAGACTATGCCGCCGAACCCGGTGAACCCGTACGCACTTCAAAAGTATGCGGGCGAACAATTTGCGCAGTTATGGGCACATAGTTTTAATCTGGAAACCGTGTCACTGCGCTACTTCAATGTGTACGGACCTGGATTGGACCCAAAAGGGCCATATGCACTCGCAGTAGGAGCATTCCTCCTTGCACGAAAAGAAGGGCGGCCACTGACCATATTTGGAGACGGTACGATTACGCGTGATTACACACATGTCTCAGACGTGGTGCGCGCGAATCTCCTTGCTGGCGTATCAGAAAAAGTAGGGAAGGGTGAGGCTATAAATATTGGCACTGGTCACAACAACACTATTCAAGTGCTGGCCGATATGATTGGTGGCGACATTGTGTACGGACCAGCGCGGATAGAAGCGCATGATTCACAGGCAGATAACACACGCGCCAAGACGCTCTTAGGGTGGGAGCCAACTGTGTCACTTGAGCAAGGTATTGCTGCGCTTAAAAAAGAATGGGGTCTCTGATTATAAAGGACTGACCTTTATACATTGACGCCGCAGACCTTTGGTCTGCGGCGCGTTACATAGGCTGTCACCCCTGCCAGCCAAAATGGAGACCTTGGTCAGCCAAGACCTCCTTGAGCTCGTTGAGGCATTTGCGTCCAAAGTTTGGTGTCGTCAGCATTTCCGCTTCGGTGCATCTGACAAGGTCGCCAAGAGTCACTACTTCTGACGTGGCTTCGAGTGCTCCATAGGATCGCCTACTGATATGGTCCTTGAGCACCTCTTTCCACGGTGTTGCAAGTTTGCGCGCCAGATACTCGTCATTCGTCTCGGGACTTTCTACTGGAGTCGTAGGCTCAGCGGGATTATCTAGAGCTCGGAGTTTCTCGCCAAGTTCTCTAATAGACTCGGCTACGAGATTTTCACGAATGAGCGCAGCGCCTTGGCAAGCCACACAAGGATTCCAGGGTGTGCAGGGGCCGCTGTGATCGCTGAATGCGACGCTTTCTGGTGCCCCCGTCAATAGTTTCCTCAGTCGGCCGATGACTTCGGGCTTAAGTTTTTTT
>JAGOVW010000019.1 GCA_018060545.1 Minisyncoccota bacterium | reverse complement strand
CACCTGCGTTACGCAATATCGCGTAGGCAATCGCGACATGAAAGAAGAAGTTTGGAATAAGGTACTCCTGGGTATAGTCAGCGCCGCTCATGTGCTTTCCAGGGAAATACTTTAGTTCAATTTTTCGTTCTACTGCTCCATCAAAATCTGCTGCCGTAATTGGGGTGAGAAGTGCAATGGTAGCCGCAATACGCTGATGTAGCTCTGCGAAGCTGGCCTCCGTATCTGCAAATGGCGGCATTTCTTTACCCGTCAAACGCGCCACGCCCAAGCGCGCGTTATCAGTTGCGATCTGCACCTGCTTTGCAAAGGGAAACATGTCGGGCGCGAGTCGCGCGTCCTGAGGAAATGGTGCGTGCGCGTCGGCCGAGAGATGTGATTCAGCCTTTGCAATCTGTGCGTCCAGGTTCTGAAGAGATTTTATAAACACGGGTACCGTGCGTTCGAATAGGTGCTGCATACTCTTGTGCTAGTGAATATCAGAACAGCATACGTGCGTGGAGAAAGAACACCAGGGGAAAAGTTCCTTGCTACAATTCAGCCATGTCGCATGTCGCTGTCCGTGAACCACTGCAGTACCCTGCACGCGAACTCATGGCGCTATACCTGCATCGCACTATTGTGCGCCTGGGGCTCGGGGTCACTGGCACGTTTACCGTAGTCTTCTTCTACCAATTCTTTGGGGACTCTGTTTTAGGTGCACTACTTTCATACATCGCGATATTTGCAGGCACGGCACTGCTTACCCCGTGGGGCGCATCTCTCCTGAATCACGCCGGCATGCGCGGCACCATGCTTCGCGCACTGCCTTTGCTCGCACTCTCTGCGTGTACGCTCGCATTAGCGTCGCGATTTGACCCTGCAGACATGAATGCGTTTTTCCTCGTACTCATTTCAATTTTTGGCACGCTTGTGTACCGGGCGCTCTATTGGGTGCCGTATAGCGTTGGTATTTCAGAAACACTCACACGTGGAAAAGAGGGGAGCCAGGTAGCCACACTCACCAACATGGCAGACATTTTGGTTGCAGCCATGCCGCTTCTGGGTGGCTTGGTGCTCTCCACAGAAAGCTTTCAGGCGCTCTTTCTCATTGGTGGTGCTTTGTTCGCACTGAGTGCCATCCCACTCTTTTTTATTCCAAATCGTTACGAATGTTTTAGTTGGGACACGCGAGAGACCTTTCGCCAACTGCTTAATCCACAAATGCGACCCATGGTCTATGCGACGGTTGGTGATGGTATTCAGTTTGGCATCTTGGCAGTGGTGTGGCCTTTGCTCATTTTCCTCCTCCTAGGTGGTGACTACGAGACCGTAGGTGCAGTGACAACACTTACGCTCATTGCCACTCTGCTTTTGCGCTCAATTGTCGGAAGATACATGGATCGCCTTCGTGTTAGCCCAGCAATTCTGTATTGGGGTGTCTTTTTCAGCGCCACCGGCTGGATATTCAAAGCATTCGTGGTCACACCATTTCAAGTCGTTATCGTAGATACCTACCACGGTCTAGGCCAGGCGGTGTATCGCACGTCGGTTGATGTGTTTACCTACGAACAAGCAGCTGATAATGGTTCGTACATCGACGAATACACCGCACTCAAAGAAGTGGCACTGAATGTTGGGCGCACTGCTGGACTGCTTGTTGTCGCGCTCTGTGTAGCCGTGTTCGGCATTGCGGCTGGATTTACCGTAGGAATCCTATTTGCCGCAACGGCCACTATTGCCGCTACATTGCTTTCAAAGCAGCAGCTACTTGCTCGTCCGCCGAAAAATGTGTAAGGAGCTATTTCAACAACTCAGCGATCACTTCTTTCACCACAGCGCCGTCTGCATTGCCCCCAAGCGCTTTCATTGTTTGGCCAATGAGGATACCCATTTTTGATGCGTCTCTTCCTTGTGATTCCACTACTTGCTTTGCGGCTGCTTCCACCTGCTCGCGAGACGCCATTTGTGGCAAGTATGCTTCTATAATCGCGAGTTCTGCGATTTCTTTCTGAGCTAGTTCTGGCCGGCCACCTTTTTCAAACTGTTCTGCCGAATCTTTGCGTTGCTTAGACAAGCGCTTCAACACAGCAAGTACGAGTGCGTCCTCGGCTGGATCTGTTGGTTTTTTTCCTGTCGCAATCAATTCGTTCGTAATACTCGTCATGGCACCACGCAGCGTGTCTCGCTTAATCTCATCCTTTGCGCGCATGGCGTCGCGCATGTCGTTCTTTATTTTTTCTTGGAGTTGCATATATATGCATGGTACCAGCAGGAATCCACGCTGAAAAGGCGTACATCCACCCTCTTGGCTGCGATAGACGGTATACTTGCAGTATGCAACAACATCCCTGGCACAGCATGGGGGCGCTCGACGTGGTCCATGCACTTGAGTCTTCAACGCAAGGGCTCACCATCAACGAGGCACAAGCTCGCTTAGCGCGAGATGGACGTAACGAGATTCCACGACCGCACTCTTTCCGCCTGGGAAAACTGCTCTGGAATCAAGTAAAAAGTCCGTTGGCAATCGTTCTCTTGCTTGCTGGATTTGCGACGCTCTTGTTGGGCGAATGGGTGGATGCAGCAGTTATTGCTACTGCACTTATTTTGAATGCACTCTTGGGCATCTACCAAGAAGGACGCGCGTCGCGCGTGTTCGATGAACTCACACGCTCACTCATTCACGATGCAACCGTCATCAGAGCCGGAGAACAGATGCTGGTACCGTCACATAATTTAGTGATGGGAGATGTCGTCTCTTTGATGGGAGGAAAAATTGTTCCGGCCGACATGCGCCTACTAGAATCCTTTGATCTTCAAATTAATGAATCTGCATTCACCGGCGAGTGGAAACCCGTCAAGAAGATAATCGACCCCGTTGCTGAAGGCGCGCGCGATCCCGAGAAACTCTGCATGGCATGGGGTGGCACTATCGTGGCCCAAGGGGCCGGGAAGGGAGTCGTCGTTTCTACCGGAGCGCAATCTGCATTCGGGAGGCTTGCACGTGCAACAATGGCCGTAGACGATTCTGAAACTCCTCTTCTGCAGAGCGTGAAGCGCCTTGCACGCGCGATGATGGTACTCATCGGGGCAGTGCTCGTGCTCGTCGTTGTAACAGGATTGATACGCGGAGAGACCCTGGGAACCATGCTCTTGATTGCCATTGCAGTTGCTGTTGCTGCCATGCCGGAGGGGCTTCCCGCTGCAGTTACCGTGGTTTTGGCTGTCGCCATGGAAGCCGTACTCAAGAAAGGAGGGTTGGTAAAAAGTTTGCTAGCAGCTGAAACCTTGGGTTCAACCACAGTCATTCTGACCGACAAGACCGGCACCCTCACGGAGGGGAATATGTCTGCCGTGGGCTTCTATAGTGCGCGTGGTATTGCGCAACACGATGCAACACCGCAGTTTGCCGACAACGCGCACATTATCCGTGGCGCCATTTTTGCATCTGATGCATTTGTGGAACAGGTGGACGGAGTGCGTGTCGTACGGGGTCGTCCAGTGGAAAAAGCACTTGTAGAGGCAGGGGAGCGAATTGGCTGCACCCAAGAGAAAGAAAGCGGCCTTACGTTCAACCGTGTGGATTTTTTACAGTTTGAATCCGCCCGACGATACGCGGGTTCATTAAACCGCGAAGCTGACGGAACTCACCGTGTGTATCTTTCTGGTGCACCTGAGAAACTACTGGAAGTCGCAACGCATGTTGCCGTAGCGAACGGAGAAAGGCAGATTGATGTTGCACAGCGCAATCTGTTCACTGAAGTAACTTCAGCTGGCGCACAAGAGGGAAAGAAATTCATCGGAGTCGCGTATGCACATGTAGATGCAGCAGCTATTCCCGATGACATACGCGCAGGAAAGCCACGAAAACTGGTGTTTCTTGGTCTGGTTGCGTTGGCTGATGCAGTGCGAGCCGATGTTCCTGCGGAAATTGAGAAAGCTCACCTCTCCGGTGCTCGTGTAATCATGGTAACCGGTGACTATCCAGAAACGGCTCGCGCCGTCGCCATGGAAGCAGGCATTACTCGTGGAGGCGCCGAGCTGGTGACTGGCAGTGAGATTGAACACATGGACGACGATGCGTTATATGCGCGACTGATGAAAGTACACATTGTTGCGCGCGTACTCCCAGAGCAAAAACTCCGTATTGTCACGTTGCTACGCAAACACGGTGAAGTGGTCGCCATGACCGGTGACGGTGTAAACGATGCGCCCGCATTGATGGCGGCTGATATCGGCGTTGCAGTGGGGAGTGGCACCGACGTCGCCAAAGCAGCAAGTGATGTGGTGCTTCTGAACAACACATTCTCGACAATCACTGCCGCCATTCTTGAAGGACGTCGTGCCGTGGACAACCTGCGAAAGGCGGTGCTCTACTTGCTATCAACCAGCGTGAGCGAAATAGTGATAATTGCGGGTTCGGTTGCAGCAGGATTGCCGCTACCACTCTTGCCTACACAGCTTCTGTGGACCAACATCATCCACGAAGGGTTCATGAGTGCACCGTATGCCTTTGAGCCAGCCGCACCGGATGCCATGACACGCCGACCACACGGCATTCACGAAGCCATCCTTACGCCACATCTGCGCAGCCTTATCGTCGTAATAAGTGTTGTAGGTGGCAGCCTGTTGTTTCTTTTCTACATTCTTATGTATTCGATGGACCTCCCACTCGAGAAAGTGCGTACGCTCGTCTTCGCCGCACTTTCACTTACTGCCCTCAGTTACGCACTCTCACTCAAAGACATTCACCGACCTCTGTGGCGCATTCAGCTGTTCAATAACCCTGCACTCATTTTTGGACTCTGTATGAGCTTGGGCATTCTCGTACTCTCACTCACCATCCCACCATTGCGGGCACTCCTCTCGCTTACACCACTTAACGCAGATGATGTTCTGATTCTCGTTGTATTCGGCTGCGTAAGTGTGGCTGCTATTGAAACGTCCAAAGTGCTGGCCCGTTATGTGGCAGGTGCGCACCACGCAGACCGCGCGTGATAGAATGCCGCCATGGAAATTGCCCTGCTTATCATAGGGATTCTTATACTCGTGGCGCTCGGTGTCGCGGCGTACTTTCTTTCTCAATTGAATCAAAACAAAGAAGACGGCGCGGGCATGCAGTTGATGCAGCAGGAATTGCAGGATATTCGGCGTACCCTGGATACAAAAATAGGCGAGAGTGCTCGCGACATGCGCGAATCTCTGAAGACACAGCTAGGCGAATCCACGCGTATTGTGCGTGAAGTGACCGAGGGCCTCACCAAGCTCGGAGAGACCAACCGCCAAGTCGTGTCGTTCGCGGAAGAATTACGGAACCTCCAAGACGTCCTTCAGAATCCGAAACAGCGCGGCATCCTCGGGGAGTACTACCTGGAAACTGTTCTGCAGAACGTTCTGCCACCAAAAAGCTTTGCCATGCAGTATGCATTTTCTAATGGGGAAATTGTCGATGCGGTAGTGTTTGTGAAGGATCGAGTTATTCCGATTGACTCCAAATTTTCCCTCGAGAACTACAATCGATTACTCGAAACACGCGACCCTGCCGAGAAAACCCGTATTGAAAAGTTGTTTAAGCAGGACCTCAAGAATCGCATTGATGAGACGAGCAAATACGTGCGCCCATCGGAAGGCACCATGGAGTTCGCGTTTATGTTTATCCCATCAGAAGGTGTGTACTACGACCTGCTTGTGGGTATGGTGGGAACGGGGGTTTCTGCGCGCGACCTCGTTGAATACGCTTTCACCAAGAAAGTAATCATCGTCTCCCCAACATCATTCCTCGCATACCTACAGACAGTTATGCAGGGGTTGAAGGCGCTGCAGATCGAAGAATCGGCAAAAGAGATCCGTAAGCAGGTGGAAGATTTGGGCCGCCATATACTGAAATTTGAAGACTACTACCAAAAAATAGGAAACACTCTTTCTACAACCGTGAATCACTACAATGCCGGCTACAAGGAGCTCGGTAAGATGGATAAGGATGTGCTCAAAATGACAGGCGAGCGACCAGGTGTAGAGCCTGAGCTTATTCTCCTCCCCGAGAGAGAGTAAGTTGCATTTTCCCCTGGGATGCGCTCCTCCAGCGCATGGGCCACGTACCGGGGTTTCGGCCAGTTGCAAAGATAGGCTGAAAAGGCTATACTCCCCACGTTATGTCAAAAACCGCTGTAATTAAGACCGGAGGCAAGCAGTACGTCGTCAAGGAAGGCGATGTGTTGAATGTTGAGAAGCTCGTTACCGATAAGACCGTCACCTTTGACGAAGTTCTTTTGGTAGACGACGCTGGAAAGACTACCCTCGGCACTCCTACCGTAAAAGGCACTAAAGTAACGGCTGATGTACTTGAGCAGGGCCGTGCGGCAAAAGTTATCGTCATCAAGTACCGCGCAAAGAGCCGCTACTTCAAGAAAAATGGCCACCGCCAGCCTTTCACTAAAGTGAAAATCACCAAAATTGGCTAGTTAGCCACTTCAATGATCAAAAGAGCCCGTCAAGGGCTCTTTTGTGTATATAAACATGGTAAAGGCCGGCGCAATGCGCCGGCCTTGATTCAAACGACTATCTCATGGCACCACGAATATCATCCCGCAGTTGATCCAAAAGTGTACGGTCAACTACGCGTGCATTGTACGGCGCATAGTTTCCCAATGGATTGTCATCAGTGAATATTTGTCCATGCCAGCGTCGAACCTCGGCGTATCGTGGTATCAGATGCCAGTGTCCGTGGCCACCATGTTCGTGTGTCATGTTGCACAACCATGCGTGGTTGAAGCGAGTAGGGTTCCAGAGCCTCTTGATACCGGTTTCCCAATTGCGTGCGACACGGAAGTACTCGTCACGCTCCTTCTGCGACAGCATCGTGGGACTCACCGCATTGCCTTTCCGTTTTCTCCAGAGAATGGACCGCCCCAAGTAGGCCTGATCCAGATGTATGCGCAAATACCAATGCTCATACTCTGCGATGGTTGTGTGCTCATAATCAGATATCTGGTGAAATGCTCGCGAAAGTGCGGCGCTAGTCGGGTCAGACATGATTCAGCTCCTGTGAACGTGCAGCTGAATGCAGAGTGCCTGAAGAGAGCACAGTGCGCAAATTAGGTACGATTCTGAAGCGCGTAGCGGAGTGTCTCTGCATCGGCATACTCAAGCTCAGAACCTGTCGAGAGCCCGCGCCCGAGCATGTGAATCGGAAGCGTGGGGAATGCCTCCTCGATGGTGCTGCGTGCATGGGCCGCGGTAGCATCCCCCTCAGGGTTTGCGGGAAACGCAAGGATAATTTCCGCCGTTTCCGCAACACGCTTCTTCAAGAGCGCCAAAAGCTCACGGTCACGCAAGTGCTGCTGTTCACTCGCGCCCAACGTCACTGTACCTCCTAAAATAAAGTAGGTACCTAGATACGTATGCGATCTCTCCATCGCGTCAGCGTCTGCATCAGATGCCACCACCATGAGTAACGTGCGGTCGCGCGCCTGCGTGCACCGTTTACACACGCCACGCTCACCCTCGTGGTAGCGTTGACACTCGGTACACTGAGTAACTGCTCGCGAGAGTTGCTGGATTGCATCCGCTAATTCGCGACGCACTGCTGGTGAAGTCTTGAGCAAATGCTGCACAAACCTCCCTGCCTGACGCGGCCCAATGCCAGGGAAGCGCTCAAAAATAGATGCTAGTTTTTGCAGTGTGTCCACGACACGATTGTATCGCAGATAGGAGCAGTCGCCAGAGCAGCATCGCTAGAAAGTCTCCACAACCGCCTCGTCTTGGCTCATACCGCCAAAATCGTCTCGAGCAACAGTCTCAAAGCGTGTCTGACCTTCTTTGAAGGCAAGCTTCACGGTACCCACAGGGCCATTACGATGCTTTGCAATGATCAACTCGATATCAATGAGCTCCTTCTTGAAGTCGCCATGTCCATTGTCGAAATTTGAATCCTCTTGATAGCGCTTGTCCTTATCTTCACGGTGAATGAACATAACCACGTCTGCATCCTGCTCGATAGCACCAGATTCACGAAGGTCGGAAAGGCGAGGGCGACCTCCGCGCTGCTCAACCGCACGAGAAAGCTGTGAGAGGGCCACCACGGGCACATCGAGCTCACGTGCCATACCCTTCAGGGAGCGCGAGATTTCGCTCACCTGGTTCGTTACAGAGTCATTAGGACGGTTTGAAGAGGGGGTAATGAGCTGCAAGTAGTCGATGATGATGAGGCCCAGCCCTTTTTCAACTTTGAGTCGTCGCGCCACTGAGCGCATGGAAAGCACGGTGTTGGTCGACTTATCGTCAATGTAAATAGGTGCTTCATCCAGTACCCCAATGGCATTTTGTAAATTCTCGTAGTCTTGTTGGGAAAGTCCTTTGCCCGTGCGCAACTTCCATGCGTCTACGTAGGCCGTTGCCGCAAGCATACGCTCAGTAAGCTGCTGTGCACTCATTTCCAGACTAAAGACACCGACAGCCGTTTTCTGTTCCACCGCCACACGTCGTGCAATATCGAGAGCCAAGGATGTTTTACCCATGGATGGTCGGGCTGCCAGAATGATGAGGTCAGACTTCTGAAAACCAGCCAGCTTGTTATCGAGGGCAGGGAGGCCGGTAGGCACACCACGCATTTCACCAGGATTCTGGCTCAAACGCTCCATACGCTCCATAACCTCCTTCAACTCACCGCTGATATCAGTGAATTTCTGCAGCGACGCAACGTTGGCGATACGAAAGACACGTGCCTGTGCCTCATCAATGAGCTCGGCAATATCACGCTCTTCCGCATATCCCAGCTCGCCAATCTCTTGCGCCACCGCAATCAGGCCACGGAGCGTGCCTTTTGCCTGAACCACCTGTGCATAGTGGGCGGCACTTCCAGGACTTGCGGTTACCGCAATAAGCTCTGAAAGGTAGGTGCTTCCACCAATTTTGTCGAGCTGCTTTCGCTCGCGTAATTTGGCAGACAAGGTAACCAAATCAATCGGCTCGCCGCGCTGATGGAGTCCAAGCATGGCATCAAAAATAGTGGCGTGCTTGCTAGCATAGAATGCCTCGGGCGAAATCATATCTGCCACCTCATACATGGCATTAGGGTTCAGCATGATGGCGCCAAGGAGCGCCTTCTCGGTTTCGAGATCTTGTGGAGGGACGCGTGTCTGTACCATCAGTGCATTGTACCTACTACCTCGAGACCCGCACCCCCAGAATGCCTGTGAACAGGTTCATTACCTGTGGACAGCCGTGGAGCCTGAAACTTCTCCACACCACACCTAGCCGGATTTGACAAACTGTGGCATACCTGATAGAAATTAGGCCATACATTAGACATTAAGCAATCGAACCCAATCCCATTTATGATTTCGTTCTCACCCCGCGCCGTAACGAAAGAGCTTCTTGCTTCGCTCCATGAGCGTTCCCGAGCCGTACTGGTGGGACGATTTGGATTGGACAAAGCTGGCGAGTCTAAGACACTCGAAGCTATCGGTGCACAGTATGGCATTACGCGTGAACGCGTCCGCCAGATTGAAAACCACGGTATTGCAGCCATCCGCGGCTCCGACGCGTACCGCGCATACGAAGCAGCACTCGAAGAGCTGCGCAAGGCATTTGAAAAGCTGGGCAGCATCATCACGGAAGATCAGGCACTTGCTGAGATTCCAAAAGGGAAGGCAGACAAGAATTTTGTACAGTTCCTCATGGTGGTCGGCGATCCTTTCACCGTATTGCGCGAAGACGATTCCTTCAACCGCCGCTGGCACACCGATGATGATCTCTCGGGCAAAGTGCACGACGCACTCGAGGCATTGCACGATGCCGTTGATCCTGATCACCTGGTTCCTGAGGAAGAGTTCTTCACACGATTTAATTCATGCCTCGTCCAGTCAGGAGTGAAGAAACCACAGGGTAAGGAGCTTATGACCCGATGGTTGGCACTTTCGAAGAAAGTAGCTCGCAACCCACTTGGTGAATGGGGTAAAGCTGATTCGCCGCACGTACGCGTAAAGAGCATGCGTGACTACGCATACCTCACCTTGAAGCGCCACGGTTCTCCAATGCACTTCACCGAGGTGGCACAGGGTATCGAGAAACTCTTCAAGAAGAAGGCCCATCCTGCAACGACACACAACGAGCTGATCAAAGACAAGCGATTCGTTCTCGTGGGGCGTGGCCTCTACGCACTCAAGGAGTGGGGTTACGAAGTGGGTGTAGTGCGTGACGTTATCCAGAACATTTTGGAGCGTGAAGGCAAGCCACTCACCCGCGAAGAGATCATTGAACGCGTGAAGCGCGAACGCTACGTGAAAGATGCGACCATCATCGTCAATCTTCAAGATCCCGCATTCAAGCGAACATCTGACGGCAAGTACACCCTTGGAAAATAATCCATAAGTTCACATTGCAAAGACCTCTCCCCACGGGAGAGGTCTTTGCAATGGTATGATACTTTCGTGAATTGGCTGACGGAAACACTCGCAGGTTTTGGTATTCCCGAGAGTCTTACACTCTCGGTGATGCTCGTCTTTGTCTTGGGCTTCACCGCATCGTTTGCGCCTACAATCTTGATACAAATGTTTCTGGGCGCCTTTGCGCTCGCGCCCCTCTGGTTGCCACCACTCCTCGCCTATGTGCTCTGGCAGCTTTGGATTAAGTATATTCAGACACAGTTCCTCGCAAAAACAGAGACCGTCCTTCTTGAAATCAAAGTGCCTCGTGATATCGAGAAGTCACCACGCGCTATGGAATTGTTTTTTGCAGGTATTCATAACGTGTCTTCAGGCGACGGTACATTCATTGCTCGCTGGATTGATGGCAAAGTGCGGCCATGGTGGTCATTCGAGCTAGTCTCTGATGAAGGTCGTGTGCGTTTCTTTGTGTGGCTCCGAAAGAGTTTGCGAATTTACACGGAAGCTCAGCTATATGCTCAGTATCCCGGCATAGAAATCTACGAGGTGCCTGACTACGCGGTTAACTACGGCTTTGATTTGGCAAAACACAACATCTGGGGCTGTAACTTTGAACTGGGTAAGGACGATGTGTACCCGATCAAATCGTACATTGATTATGGTTTGGACAAGGACCCAAAAGAGGAATACAAAATTGATCCTATAGCGCACCTGTTTGAATTCTTGAGCACCCTAAAGGCAGGGGAGCAGGCATGGCTCCAGATCATGGTGCGTTCCAATAAAGATCAACGACCGAAGGAGGGAACCTGGTTTGGCAAAGAGAATCGCTGGCAGAATGAAGCCAAGGAAGCAATCGCCAAGATTAAGAAGGACGCGACACCAACCGTCGAAGGACCTGACGGCACAAAACGCCCAGGGTTTATGTCTCTCTCGCCCGCAGACGAACAGAAAATTGACGCCCTCAGTCGCAGCTTGGAAAAGAATGCATTCGACACTGGCATACGCGGCATCTATGTTGCCAAAAAAGACAGCTTTAACGGCGCGCGCATCAGCGGCATCACGGGAGTATTCAAGCAATTTAGTTCTGGCCATCTAAACTCGATTGTGCCTTCTGGCTACCACGCGACATTCGATTACCCCTGGCAGGAGTGGTTCGATGCATACAACCGCATGAGCAAGAAACTCATGGACGCCTACATGCGGCGCTCGTGGTTCTATGCGCCGCACAAAACACATTGGTTTGTTATGACCAGCGAAGAGCTTGCAACGATTTATCACTTCCCGAGCCGTGGTATCTTAGCCCCTGGCCTTGATCGCATTCCTGCACGCAAGGCTGAGCCACCACCAAACCTCCCGATGTAACATGAATGAAACACCAATACATACCGCGTGGGATACATTTCGCGAATATCGCGATGCATTCTACGCACATTGGAATGACGGCATTAACCGGCGCACCATTGCGGTCGTACTTGCGATTATTGCACCGGTCTTGATTGCCTACATAACCCTTATCAGCGCTCCAAGTGATTTTCCTGTTGATGGCATTGTTTCCGTCTCAAAGGAAAACACGCTAGCAGAGGTTGCAATCGAACTTGAATCTCAAAAAGTAGTGCGCTCCGCAGGCGCACTTGAGGCTGTTGTGCGCATTATGGGCGGTGCTCGCTCTGTACACGCAGGTGACTACCAGTTTCATCAGTCGCAAAATACGATTTCAGTGGCGAGGGCGATTATGTATGGCTACTACGGGCTAGAGCCACTACGTATTCGCATCCCCGAAGGAACAACCGTAGAGGCAATGGCGCCACTCCTCGCTAAGAAATTGCCACGCTTTGATGCAGCCGCATTCATTGCAGCTGCAAAACCAATGGAAGGATACTACTACCCAGATACGTACTTTTTTCTTCCAAACGCCGATACTGAAACCGTACTCAAGACACTGCGCGATACGTTTGATGAACGCGTAGCGCCGCTGATGCCGCAGATTGAAGCATCGGGACACACACTGCACGAAATAGTCACCATGGCCTCACTCCTTGAGCTAGAGGCACACATTTACAACGACAAGCGCATGATTTCAGGTCTCTTGTGGCACCGCCTTGATATCAATATGCCTTTACAGGTAGATGCAGCATTTTTGTATTTCTTGGGAAAAAGCACATTCTCGCTCACGCTCAAAGACCTTCAGTACGATTCGCCGTACAACACGTACAAATACAAAGGCCTTCCGCCAGGCCCTATCACGAACCCGAGTTTGCGCTCTATCCAAGCGGCCGTTGACCCGATCGAGAACACCTATGTTTTCTATTTGGCCGACAACAACGGAGTGACCTACTTCAGCAAAACATACGAAGAACACCTTCGAAAGAAGCGTCTTTATCTGGGAACATAGTATTACCAAACCTGCACCCAGGACTTTTCGAATCAATGCGCGTAGCGTACAGTCCCTGTATGAACGTATTTGTAGGACTTTCAGGAGGCGTTGACTCAGCTGTTGCAGCGCATCTGCTGCAACAGGCAGGGCACCGCGTGCAAGGAATTTTTGTCCGCATCTGGCAACCAGAATTCATGCACTGCACGATGGAAGAGGATCGTCTGAGCGCCAAGCGCGTTGCTGCGCATCTGGGCATTCCGTTCCATGAGATTGATCTTTCCACGCACTACCGCGATACCGTTATTCAAGACCTCATCGATGGCTACCAGCGCGGAGAAACGCCCAACCCTGACATGCTCTGCAATCAGCATATTAAGTTTGGTGCGCTCCTGACGCATGTGCGCCAATTAGGTGCAGATTTTCTTGCTACCGGGCACTATGCACGTGTTGATCATGGGCCACAGGAAGTACGTCTCTTACGGGGTGTGGATCACACTAAGGATCAGTCTTATTTCTTAGCCCGCTTGAGCCAAGACATGCTCTCACACGCACTATGTCCGTTGGGGGAGCTTGAAAAGAAGGCCGTCCGTGCCATCGCAGCAAGCATCAATCTGCCAAACGCACGCCGACCAGATAGCCAGGGCTTATGCTTTGTGGGACCCGTCACCATGGAAGAGTTTTTGGGTCACTACATTCCACTAGCTCCAGGAAACGTGTTAGACGCCACCGGCACCATAGTGGGAGAGCATCACGGTGCAGCGCTCTACACCATCGGCCAAAGACATGGCTTCAGCGTCCACGCCAAGAGCGCACAGGAGGCTGCCCAGTACGTTGTCGCCACCGATACTGCGGGTAATACCATCACCATATCTCCACGCATGTCTGATGTGTCGCAGCACATACTTCCGATGCATTCACTTTCATGGACGAGTACGACTCCAGAAAAAAATGCGTCTATCGAGTTCCAAGTACGGTATCGGCAAGCGCCCCAGCACGGGACGATTGACCCCACTACAGGCATACTCACTGCTCGTGAGCCACAACATGTAGCACCTGGGCAATCCATCGTGATGTTCAATGGTGATCAATGCATCGGCGGCGGCATCATGAGTGTGCACAAAGAATCTCTGCAGGGGTAACACATGCTACGATTCTCGCATGCTCGCTCGACTCGTGTGGTTTGCGATTGCATCGGGTCTCGTTGCTTTTGCGACGCAGACTTTTTTCTCGAGTGTAGTAAACGCCCAAGTGACCGATGATGCGCGCACCATCCGAGCGCAACACAGCTATAAAACAGAGGTACACGACATACAGGGTATGGTTATGGTACCGAGCGATTGCCACGACCTCACGGTTCGTGTGCGTGATTTTGACGCAGGGACCACCATTCTCGTTTTTGAAACATGGGAGCAGCCGTACCGTCAATGCGAATCAAAGCTTCCCGCTGCAAAACATTTTAAGGTGGCAGTCTTCGCACCCGAGACTATTAAGTTTAAAGCAATGCTTGATCACGAGTGGGCACCGCTCCTCTTGAGCGACAAGAAATAGTATGCCTTCAATCCTCATCACCAAAGCGGACGGCGAACAGGAGCCGTTTGACCTCAACAAACTTCGCGAGTCTCTGACTCGTGCCGGAGTACCCGAGGAACATGTTGATAGTGTGGTTCGTCACGTTCTAAACGAAGTGCATGATGGCATGTCTACGAGCGCCATTTACTCACACGCTTTTTCATATTTGCACAAAAGCTTTGAGGCTCCGATCGCTGCACGGTATTCGGTAAAGCGTGCCGTTTTTGACCTTGGTCCATCTGGATATCCCTTTGAACAGTTTGTAGCTGCGATATTACGCATGCAGGGGTATAGTGCGCGCACGGGCCTCGCTCTCACGGGAAAATGCGCACCACACGAGGTGGACGTACTCGCGGAACTCAAAGGCCATAAAGTGGGTATCGAGGTTAAGTTCCACAACACACCAGGCGTGAAGACCGACCTGAAGGACGCTCTCTATGTACACGCACGGTTTGAAGATTTAAAAGCGGCTCCAGATGAAGCATCCCGTGTTGATGAGGGATGGTTGGTAACAAATACACGGTTTACCCGTAACGCTATCCGTTACGGCCGCTGCGCCGGCCTTACGATGGTGGGCTGGGATTATCCTCGCGGCCACGGCATCCTTGGGCTCATTGAAGAAACAGGCATTCATCCCATTACGTGCCTCACCACGCTGAATCAGAGCGAGAAGCGCCACTTTTTGGACCAAAATATCGTCCTCTGTAAAGCCATTCGCGACGACCATGCGCTTCTGGGTGGTATTGGCATCACTGGGCAGCACGCCAAGGATGTACTCGCGGAGGCAAATCAGCTCTGTTCGCCTATGAGAGCACCCCGCAGCGCCTCTTTTGACAGTCCGGCCCCCGTCCCGCATCATTAGGGCATGATGGAATCACAAAGCGCACGCGCTATTTTCTTTGCGGTAGGTGGATTTGTTTCAGGTGTGGCACTCATGAGTGTGAGCGGGGAACTGTTCCACACAAAACAGAAAACGGTCATAGCGATCTCGCCTAAGCGGCCGCCAGCAGCAGCTACATCAACCAATCAAGTTGTTCCCGCAAGCTCAGAGGCTGCGTTGAGCATACGTGCACAACCGGCGACGACTAGTGTTGTTGTTCAGTCAGTATCCTTGGGGGTTCCGGGTTGGCTGGTAGTACACGAGCTTACCGATGGTCATGTTGCAAACGCACTCGGTGCGGCTCGTCGTGACGCCGGTACACATACAGACGCAGCAATTGAATTGCTGCGCCCCACTGAATCACGAACTCCGTACATGCTCGTGCTCTATCGCGATAACGGCAACAAAGAATTCGATCTTCGTGGCGATATCCCCATTGTTGATGGAAATGGCGACCCAGTGATGCAAAGGTTTGAGACACTGTAGACATCATGACACCATCACTTCTTGTGTTTGGGCAACTCCTCTTGGCAACCGTGTTGGGCATGCTCATAGGAACAGAGCGTGTGGCAGCAGGTAAA
>JAGOVW010000018.1 GCA_018060545.1 Minisyncoccota bacterium | reverse complement strand
CCAGTGCGTAGTTGAAATTAAGATTGCCTTTTAGTGAGCAGCTCCCCCACATGCGGCGTGTGTATTTAATGGCAATCCTATTCACCGTAAAATGGTAGTGCTGATTGAAGTGGTGCACGCGTGACGTAACCATACTGCGCGCCGCTTCTTTGTGGTTACGGTATGCTTCACGCGAGCGAGTGGGTAATGCGATAGTATTCGCCATTTTCTTTCGCGCGCGCACGAGCCAGTCGTGATGCGCCGCTACAAATGGCGCTACCTGTGCTTCTGCACCGCGCGGCATAGTGACCACTGCCTTCCCACCAGGGAGCACCGTGAGTGAGAGCCGGCGCGTACCGCGCCGGCCTTCCCTAATCTCTACATCGAACTCTCCCATGAAACGCCAAGATAAAACCCGAGGGCAAATACGCCGAGGAACAATACAATGGCAACAACTTGCGAATACCAGGTTACTTTTTTCCATTCGATATGCATATCTCAATAGTATACAGATAAAAACATGCGGGCCCACCTTGAGGTGAGCCCGCTCCCCGTTGAAGGGTTGGAGGGATTTAACGCCCTGTACGGCTCGCTCGCCGCACAGGATTGGCCTGTCTGTGCCGTCGGTGCCACTCAGCCATGAGCGCGCCGACAGTCGGATTGGCGAAGTTGCTCGCCTCTACCGTACGGGATGGCCCTCGTTTGATGAGGTAGCCCCGAGGTATAAGCTTTTTACCGCGCTTCACATACACAGCAGTAGTCTGCATTGGACCTCCATCCGTTGTGCAGCCTGTATTTATTATACTTTATTAGTAGACAATGTCAAATTTCCCTAGAAGAACGCCATTGAGCTTACGATATTGAGGAACTCACGCCGGATGGGATCTTCGAATGACGTAAATGCTCCCATGAAAACGATGATGTACCCGCGGTGGTTCACCACAATCGCTTCATTCTGGTACAACCCATCAAAGCTATAGCGAACGGCCGGTATTCCACCAATTTCTTCATCGCGAAGCGAGGAACTCTTAAGATGGTAATTGGCCAACGTAGGATGAGCTTCAAGCCACCCAGCCACAGATTCTTGTACTTGATTTTGATACACCTGGAAGACAATAGCTGGTGGACCCTCTCGCGCATCAGCACTTCCCTGCAGCGCACCGTACTCTTCCGTATCCATAAGAGTGTATGCCGCGCGCAGACCAACACCGTCGGTCCCAGATTTTGGTAACTCAATCAAAGTGTATCCCTCGGGCTCCTGCCGATAGGCAAAAGCAAACCCATACTCTTCATTGCGGAAACGCTGCATGACCGCATTGTTCTCTTGGTAGCTATCGTTTCCATTTCCTTCTATCAATTGCCACTCCGGTGGCACATCACACGGGGTCGAAAAGGTCTGCACCTCTCCCGTTTGTGGATTCTTTGCTGTAGTAACCACCTGTGCACATGAAGTTTCAGGCCTCTCGGGCCCCATGAAGGCTGATCGGACGTACCACAAGGCTCCTCCCGCGATAAGTACCCCCACCACACCCAGTACTGCGTATTTCATGCTCTATAGTATATACGGCTTGCGCAGAGGTTTATTTTCTCTAGAATGCCCTCATGCAAAAACTCCTTGCATATCGTCGCCACGTACTGACCGTGGCAACTTCCTGCGCAGCGGTGGGCTTTCTATTCGCGATGGCATCATGGGCGTCCATGCCCCATGATGTCGCTGTGCACGCGGGATCCAAGGAAGACAACCCTGCCATTCTCGTTCCACTCATTACCGCGACCAGCGCCCCTGAAATTCTGCCTCCGGTGCGCACCCCCGCAACACCAATACCGCGTGAGTATGTAGAGGTCATCGAAGGGTGTGGGCCATATTTTGAAGGGCCATGTGTGAATGTACGCGGGGGTGCTGGTGAGGGATACGCGGTGGTGCAGAAGCTGCGCATGGGCGCTGTAGTAGAGGTGGACCGTGCCGTCTATGCAGATGGTCGTACGTGGTACCACATAACCCATCGCGACTGGCTCCGCTTCCCAGAGCGTGCTGGAAACAATTGGTACATCGCGTCCGATTATGTTCGTCATTTTGTTGATGATAGTGCGGTAGAAATACCAGTAGGGTCTCCAGCTCAAGGCAACAAGTCCCTCATAGTGGATCGTTCAGATCAGAAAATGTATGCCTACGATGGTGACATCTTGTACCGCACCTTAGATATTTCGACAGGACTGCGCGTTACACCTACTCCCCGCGGTATATTCACTATCTACAAAAAGACACCGAGCCGCTACATGCAAGGACCTATTGCAGGTATATCGGATCAATACTATGACCTCCCCGGCGTGCCATGGAACTTGTACTTCACCGCAGAAGGGGCCGTCGTCCACGGTGCCTACTGGCACGATAAATTTGGCCAACCATGGTCACATGGTTGTGTGAACTTACCCCCTGCAGAAGCGCAAGACATCTACCAGTGGGCAGATGTAGGCACCCAGATTACCGTCCGCGACTAATAACATACAAAAAACAACCGCCTGTGTGGCGGTTGTTTTTTATAGTATTAACTATTCCAAAACTCCTTTGCATATCTCCACCCAAACTTCGCCACAACCAGAAGAATCGCAAGATACACGAGGTACTGTATCAGTATAAAGAGACTACTCATGAGACCCACCGTCAAATCCTGGATTGTTGCGTTTATCTCGAAAACAAACATACGCAATGCTTCCTTCCAAGAATCCTTAATTGATTCAGGGTCTAGGAAACGGTTCTCGTAGACGCTCACCGAGAAGTACGTATAGACCAGCTTATCCAACTCTTCAGCCTTTGCGCGAGAAAGCCGATCAAGCTGCGCATTGATAGAAATGCGCTCCTGAGTAAGACGCTCGATGATGCTTACACGACTATCAATAATACGGGTGAGAGCATCGGCGTTTTCAGTCTTGGTTGCAAGCGCGGTGATGTCATCATACGCCGCAAGTGAACTCTCCAGTGTTTCGTCAATAGCAACCAATTTCCGTTCAAGAATTTCCTGCTCGCTCGTGAAATCGTTAACTTCTTTCTGAATGGTGTGCATGTTCTCGTTCAGCTCACGCGGGTTCCAGCCACGCAGCGCACTCAACACTTCTTGGACCGATGGTCGTGCAACCTTAAACGAGAAGTCACAACCACGCTCGTACATGTTGCTACTTTCGAAGACAACCTCCGGGCGCGTTTTCAGTGACAGCACCTCGTTACACAAACGGTCCTTCTTGTGTGTCTCAAACGTCGCATGGTACTGGGTCACCTCGAAATCTTCGCCATCGTCCCCAACACTTCCATATGGCATTGGTACTGGGGCGATATTCGCTACCGAGAGACGAGCCGCTTTGCTGTATCCACTCGCAGAATCGTAATCTCCATTGTAAGAGTCGTATGCGGCTTCCTGTACTTCATATCCACCACCTACGCCACCTTCCATGAAAGGCATCCCTGGAGACACCGCCACAAATGAGCCCGGCTTAGGCACTGAACCACGCGCGGAAGTAATAATAACGATAAGCACAATGACGACTGCTGCTATCCCGGAATACTGCACTGCCTGCGTCGTGGTCAGGCCAAACTTTTTTAAGAGAGCTTTCATATACGAATATCGTAGCAGTGCATGCATGACTCGCTCGCCATCGTGTGGACTCAGTGGGGACTATTCCGACTTTTGAAATGGCACACGCAAGACATCACCCGCTACAACTCCTGAACGTATTTCTACAGTACCGTTTGATCCTACAATGCCAACCTGTACACGTACGCGGGTTGCTTCTCCTGAAATCATCTTTTCTACTGTCGGCACACCGTCTAGCGTGGTGATTGCATACTGTGGAATCGAGACTGCTTGCGGCGCACGGGCCGTCACCATCGTTATGTCCGCACTCATACCACTGCGCAGACGTGGATTATCTTCGCGCAATGACACGGTGATCTTGTAGTTAGTGACACCATCCCTAATGGTCTCACTTTCTTCAATATGGGTAACCGATCCTTCGAAGGCTTCTTGCGGAAACGCATCAAAAACCAGTGTGGCAGGGTTCCCTACGGCGACCTTGCCGATACTAATTTCAGGTACGAATGCCTCAACTTCGAGACGCGATACAGACTTAATCGATATGAGCGTTTCTGAAGGTGTTGCCACTTGCCCACGCTTGCCGTCTTGGCGCGTTACCACACCAGAAATGGGTGCAAGCAGTGCCACATCTTTCAAGCGCGCTTCAATAGTTTTAATCTGAGCGTCCGCTAGTGCAATGCGCGAACGTTGAACTGCCAAACGCTCCGAGGTCACCCCCGCTTCGGCGAGCGTTACCTGTGTCTCCAAGAGCGCTACATCAGAGAGTGCTACGCTTACATTTTTTTGTGCCGTTTCGAGTGATGACAGTGCGCCATCAATAGTGCTGCGTGCTGACGTAATAGAGGTCTTGAGCGCGTCGTTGGCCGTGCCTGAAGGGAACGTGTTTACTGCGCGAGCAATAAGAGCGAGGTAATCGCGCACGCTGGCCAACCCTTCCAAACTTGCACGTACCTTGTTCTCGGGCGTCGTCGCAGTGCTATCTAGCTGAAGCACCCAATCAGAGAGTGTCTCTCCGATCGCGCTACGCCCGGCTTCGAGGCGAGACTTCAACAAGCTTTCGCTTACAGGATAGTTAAAGGCAGGGTTGGATACGGGGTTTGAAAATAGCTGATCGACCGCATGATGCACTGCATCATCTGCACGTGAATAGGCGTCGCGAGCATTGACCTGTAGCAACTGTTCTGTTTCTCGTAGCGCAGTGCGGGCACTCTCAAGCTTTGCGTATGCTACCTGCACATCCTCATCGCGTGGCCCAGCGGCCAGATTGGCATACTCGGCCTCTTCGGTCCGCTTGGTTGCATACGCCTGTGCCAAGCTTCCTCGCAACTCCTCTTCATCAAGCGCAAGGAGCTGCTGCCCTTCACTCACGCGCTCGCCTTCTTCCACAAACACGGCAGCAATGCGCCCTCCGATTGGGAAGGCCAGATTCACCTCTTCCGCAGCTTTAGCTTTTCCCGTAATGACCACCGTCTCCACGATGTCTTCTTGCCCAGCAACCACCACCAGAGGCTGTTCATACGTGAAAAAACGATAGAGCCACAGTGTTAGCGGCACCATGGCAATGAGAGCCACCAAAATGAAGAGAGCGCGATGTGACGTCATGATTTAGATTGTACCTTCTTCGGTACCTTATCCGAGATAATTTCCCCATCTGCCAACGTAATAACCCGCTCCGTTAGCGATGCATACTCTTTCTCATGAGTCACCATCAGGATGGTCTGGCCATACGTATTGAGCTCAATAAACAAATCAAGGATGGTTTCTGATGTCTCTGTATCTAGATTCGCCGTAGGCTCATCGGCAAACAGAATCTTTGGTTCATGTGCAATCGCACGAGCAATCGCTACGCGCTGCTGCTGTCCACCCGAGAGCTGTGCTGGCCGATTTTCAAGGCGGTCCGCAAGTCCAACACGAGCAAGTGCTTCCCGGGCCTTACCTGTTGCGGCTACCATGGTAGCCCCCTGCATAAGGAGGGGCACCATCACGTTCTCCGTAGCGGTCAACTCCGGAAGGAGTGCGTAGTCTTGAAAAACATACCCGAGTTTATCCAATCGAAAGTGCGTGCGCTGCTTTCCACTAATACGGGTAATGTCTACGCCATCAATGATGACTTCCCCGGAGGTGGGATGATCGAGGGCGCCCATTTGGTACAACAAGGTACTTTTACCGGAACCCGAACGCCCGGTTACCGCAGCGAATTCACCGACATGCATGCAAAACGACACATCGCGCAGGGCCCGCACCTCGGCATCACCCACATGAAATGTCTTCGTGAGTCCTCGCACCTCAATAAGCGGTACTTCTTTTGGGATGTGTGCTTTTTTCTTACGCGTCATAGATATTAGCGGCCTAGAATGGCGTCCAGGGTATTTTGCTTCACAATCATGCGCGCTGGCACATACCCCGCAACAAGGCTCGCAAAGATGAGGAGCGCACCTCGTATTGAAGTGCCCATCGCCGTTGCGGAAAGCACACCATCACTGAAGGGAAAGTTAATCGGGTGCGCATCAATCCACGGCTTCACTATTAAGAATAGTATGAGTGCGCCGACGAATGTTCCGACCGTCGCGTAGAACAGTGCTTGCATAACATAGGAAAGCTCTATGACCGACGCATCAACGCCAATACCACGCAGGATGCCGATGTACTTTCGGCGTGTCACGGCGTTGATAAATATCACAATAAAGATTGTTATGGAGGAGACAATAAGGCCAATCGTTCCCACGATGTTGCCGAGAAGCGCAAATGTATCTTTAATGTCGCGAATGAATTTTGGCTGCGCATCAATCCATGTTTGTACGCGCGCACGGTCTGCCAACCCACTGCGAACCAGCGCTTCCTTGGTGAACAATGCACCCTCATCAGACATCGTGGTAATGGCGATTTCGTTCACGCTCTTGTCCGCACGTCCGAGCAGCTCTCTCAAAGACGTGTCGAGCATGAAAACACGTGAGTCAATTTCTTGAACCTTTCCTTTCACAATTCCTTTCACCATGAACTCTTTCACGTGCGGACCGATCTTGAGCCGTACCTTGTCACCCACAGCAACCCCCTTTAACGTGCGCAAACCAGGGGTGTCGATTGGCGAGTATTGGTACAACTTGTCGGAACCAATAAGTATTGCCTCGGAATCACCCGCCCCCAGGTACGAACCTTCGATTATCTTGCTCCGCAGCCCTGATACAGCGTCCTCATCATCCGGGTTTATACCTGCCACCAGCGCATTTGTTTCGTTGGGGATGTCTGTGTAATTAGTCTTGGCTTGATACCCCGCTTCCACATCGGCAATGCCGGTGTATCGAGCAGACAGCGCTTCAACCCACGGAAGTGATCGAGCGAGCTGAATGGCACCAGGACTATCCTCTATATACGGGCGTGTCTGCTTTGCTGATATGAGCACATCCCCCGTGTATAAGGAACGGTTAGCTAAGGAGGCGCTTTCGATCAGGCCGACCAGAATCCCACCGATGAAAATAAGGTTCAGAAACGTGAGTGCCATAACCGACGTAATGAGGAGATTCGTCCACAAGCTCCCGCGGCGAACCTGGCGCAGCGCAAGAAATGAGGCAAGACGCAGCACCGTAATCATACGAGAGGACCATTCGCTGAAAGCGCGCATGCAGAAACGATACCATGCACGCGCACGTGCGTGCGCTGCCCACTACTGCGCTTTGTATAGAATTCGTGCCAACTTTAATTCATCAAAAGAGTACACACCTTTCAACTCATTAAAAACGGGGGTGAGTTTATCAATACCATGTCTCTTGAATGCTGCTTCAATCTTGGGCATCGCTCGCGTGAGCGTTGTAGGCACACTGCGTGCCACATCCGCAATTGAAATAATGTCGCGCATATAGAGATGCTCCACATGATCAATGATCGTACTCTCTTTGAGCCCACGCGTCTTAGCAATATCTTTGATCGATTTTCTTCCTTTGAGCATACCCAATGTTGCCATCTGCGTTGCACCTTTCTCGACGGTGCTTTTTTTCTTTGCCCGAGGCGCAACACCTCCTTCTATAGAACCTCCTGCAGCACTTAGAAAACGACGGACGTAGGTTTCGTGTTCAGTAGAATTCATAGCGCCAAAGCGTTCGCGCGCGTCAGCAGAACTTTCTTTAAAATCTTGGTCACGCTCATGGACTTCCGGGTGCACTTCCAAGGCGCGGCGATTGTAGCCGAGCAAGTGGAGCCCCGCCAATGTGCGCACGCGAGAGAGCGCTACATAGCCCTGTCCAAACTCAAAGGCTTTAGTAAGGTCCACCACAGCAGCATCCAGGGTCATACCCTGGCTCTTGTGCACAGTAATTGCCCATGCAAGCCTCAATGGTAGCTGCGCGATGCGTGCAAGAATTCTTCCACCCTCTTCCATAGTCCACTCTGCTTGCTCCACATCAATGTGCCGTCCTTCATGGGTACGCACCGTAGGCGCGCCAGCCATGGAAATAGACACCACCTCCCCTAGGGTGCCGTTAACAAATTTTCCGGCAGGATCGTTCTTAGTAAACATGACCCGCGCACCCTCTTTTAATAAAAGATGCTCAGGAGAAAGACAGCCACGCTTGAGTGAGGCAATCAGCCCCTCTCCACCCCGCGCAACCATGGCAAAAGTGTGCATCCTTCCCGGAATCTGATGTAGTCGTTCGTCATTGATACGGTCAACGTCACTATTGTGTGAAAAGAGTCGTGGCGCATCCTTTGGTGCCTCATGTTCCTTAACCGTGCGTGCTTCCAGAATGTGATGCACTCCTTCGAGCGCATCTCTTGCGCGGATTTTGCCGAGCAGTTTCGCAAAGGTCGCGTCACCCTGACGATACTGTTCTTCTAGGTAACACACCACCGGATTCAACTCGCGCCACGCAGGCGAACTGAACGCAAATGGCGACTCTGCAGACTCGTCGTACTCGCCGGATGAAAGACCGAACCGCTTAACGATCGGTGGGAGCTGGAAAAAGTCACCCACTAAAATGATTTGCATACCACCAAAAGGAATTGATACTTCCTTCACTGCTCGCAACACCTGATCAACCATGCCAAGCACAGAGCCGGAGAGCATGGACACCTCATCAATAATGAGCACGTGCGTATCCTTAATTCGGCGGCGAACATTTTTGTTCTCGCTAATCGCTTCTACGTCGTACTCGCTCAAATACTCGCGTACACCAATACCACTCCAGCTGTGAATGGTCATCCCGCCCACGTGGGTCGCTGCAATTCCTGTTGAGGCAGTTATCGCAGGTTCAACGCCATGCTCTCGCAGGTATTTGATGTAGCGGTTTATCGTGTAGGTCTTCCCAGACCCAGGTTCCCCGGTGAGAAATACGTTGGCACCCGTCTTGAGGACATGCAGCGCTTCGTCTTGGGTCATGCGCGCATGATACTACCTCAGGAGCTGCTCCACGAATGAACCTATGCCGTAGGATATGCCGGCCGCAATGGCACCAATCAATAGCATCTCCATACCGGCAATAAGCGGGTGCTTCGGAATCACCAGTGCTCGTGCACTACCCACCAGAAAGAATGCAATACCTGCACCAACGGCAGAGATTGCAAAAACGGCATCAGACCCACTCAATACAATAAAAGGAAGTAGCGGCAATGCACCAGCAACAATAAATGCTCCGAAGGTTACGAGCGCCCCTTGTAATGGAGCGGCGGTGCCTTCCTCTCCTTCTCGTGATTGCTCGGACCGTTTGGCCAAAAAGCTCGAGGCGCCCATAGAAAATCCATCGGCCAGTAAGTTGGCGACGCCCAGCATGATGATGATGGAGCTCGACAGACCAGCGCCTGCTGCGCCGGCTACTACAGCAAAAGTGGTGATAATTCCGTCATTCGCTCCATAGACGAGTTCACCAATATATTGTCTTCCAAAGCGCTTCCATGCCATACGAGCGAGTGTACCACGAACTCGAGCAGCGCGTTCTACAGAAAAAACAAGCCGATGATGGCCGCCCCCGCCCAGGCGACCGAGGAAATAGCTCCACTCATGACCATCTTGCGTTTTGTGGGCGCGTCGAGTTGCGCGAATGGTTTTTCACTTGCTAGAGGTGCCAGAGTACCAATTGCTCGAGCATTCAAAACCAGGGCAACGACAAAGAGCATTTTCAACAGAAAAACACCATCCAGAAGCAGTGACACTCCTTCATCGAAGAGCAGCAACAATCCCGTCCCGATCATGACCATCAGGGCCGTCCACACCACACGGTGCTCTAGGTGGACTCGCTCTTTGACGAGCGTCCGTTTCTTTCCTATCAGATACAAAAATGCTTGGAAATCGGAATAGACAATGACGAGACCAACCACGAACAGCGTGAACAAATGTATTTCTTCCATGGTACGTACTACAACAAGATGTGATTAATATTTCATCGCATCGGTAGCACACTCCACAGTGCAGGGTCTTGCCCACCGTCGAGTTTGAAAATAGAGATACCACGCACACCCAATCGTCGCGCGAGATCAAGCTTATCTTTTACCGCCTGGGCGTCGCTCCATACCATCATGCGGAACGTGTGATTGGTGTTGGTGAGCTGAGCGAGTGCAGTAGCAGCAGCCGCTACATTTCCACTGTTTGAAATAGCTGAGGTGCTTCGTGTTGACGTGGGCACATAGGTGAAAAACATCTCACCGTAGGTATTGCGCGCTGGAGTAATGCCGTACTGCTGCGCAATCGGCCACGCATACCCAGGATTGAACGACCACTGCAGATCATACGTGTAGCCATCAGCATATGCGGTCACGTCATACTCATAGCCATAGGTGGGAACGCCAATCATGATTTTGCTTTTCTTGATGTCTTTCATGGCCAAACGAATGGTCTTCTCAACCCATGCAGGGTCTGACACAGGACTGTATAACTCTTTCTCATGTGCTTTATTCAGCTTCAAATCAATTGACTGCTGGTCGTAGGCCATAAAGCGGACACGGTCGCAGTATTTATTGAGCGATGGGAAGTCATTAGCGAACTCAATGTCAGGAGGAATAACCACAAATCGATCGGTGTCCGGTGTTCGTGCCTCAACGGTGCACATGACCCACTTATCCCCCATTCGCTGATAGAGACCTTTTAGGAAAAGTGAAAAATACGGCCTTGTTCGTGCCTGCTTACCTTCAAAATCGATATCGATACCATCAAATCCCTTCTCTTTCACGAGCGCGGCAATGTAGTCTTCGAGAGCAATTCGGCTCTTCTGATTACTGAGGAGTGTGTGTACCAAATCCCCGTTACTGGTCATGACCGTAGGAATAACGCGCACATGCTTCTTCCTGGCTTCAGCAATAAATGATTTCCACGGCTCCTGATCGAGTTTTCCATTGTCTAGAAATGTCCCATCGCTCTTTAGGGTGTACACAAACGGATTCACCTCATTGAGCTGATTCAAGTGCGGGAGTACATCGGCAGTGCCCGTAGCGCTGCGCCAGTACGGAATCCAACCAGATACCTCAAAGGGTGCAGACCAGAGCGCAGCGGATGCACCTTGTGGAAGGAGGGCGGCACATGCCACAAAAAAGAGAGAAGCAAAATAGCGCTGCATGGTCACACTATACAGGACGCGTGGCCCACGCAAAAATTACACCTCTAGAGCAGGATGCCGAACCCAATAATGGCGAGGTAGGCTCCCAACATAATTGATATAGCGCCACCAGCCGTGTACCACGTTGCGGTGTTGAATTTCTTCATCAAGCGCGTGAGCCATTGGTGAGGCATGGTGAGATAAAACACACTCTCCACGAGCATCATCCATCCAACCAAGGACACAACGCCACCCATGCTTGCCGATATGGTTGGGTACGACAATACGAGCGCCAGACCTGCCGCTAACTCAAGTAATGGAAAGAAGAACATGAGTACCCGATTCTGGAAAAATTCATTCATGATCGGCATGATCGACTTTTGTCGAACCATAACAATGAGACCAATAATCATGAAGTACAAACCAAATAATTGTGCAAAGAAGAATTCGTACATAAGGTGCACTGAATCTTGTAATGTACCAATCGTAGCATGCATGCGCGGTATACTACGCAGATGCGCACAGCGCCACTCTATCTCCTTGCCATGGCGCTTCTCGGAGCCCTCGTGCCCCACTTCGCCTCTGCGCATGAGGTGTACGTACTGACGCCCGAACAAATCGCAGCTGCACTCACGAGTCCCGCGTTTTCAGAATGGAACGTGGCGCTTGAGAACCTGAACCAGTTTTTGTTTTGGGGCATCATCACTACCCTTGCCATTGCGGGTATCTTTTTTATTTCCATATCGCGCACGCTTGAAAAAATTTCTGAACCACTCCTTTCACGGCTCCCACCATACGCCCCATTTATTAGTCGCCTGAGTATTGGCCTAGGTCTTATCGCCGCTTCCTACCACGGCGCTCTCTTTGGGCCAGAGTTGCCGCTGGTAACGGTATTCGGATCCTTCGCACCATTTGCACAGGCGCTTCTTGGTATGAGCGGCGTCATGTTTATTGCTGGCTTTTTCGTGCGTATCGCTGCCATAGGCATGCTCCTTCTGTTTGTTGCTGCATTCTATACCCAAGGGTTGTACATGCTCACGTACACACACTACCTGGGCGAACTCCTACTCTTACTCATTCTCGGTGCACATGTGCTGGGATACCACCATAAAGGACATGACTACGCACACGCACCGGCTTGGCTCCTGCGGGTGAAGCAGGCACTGACACCCTACGCACTACCCATTCTGCGTGTAGGTTTTGGAGTCTCGCTCTTGTACGCTTCCTTGTACGCAAAGGTGATACACAACAACCTCGCCCTTGCCGTGGCAGAAACCTACCCAGCAATTCCTATATTCTTTGGATTCGAACCCCACTTCTTAGTTCTTGGCGCAGCCATTCTGGAAATAGTACTCGCCCTGTTCTTCATCTTGGGCATCGAGATACGATTCGCTGCCCTCTTTGTTGAGTTTTGGCTTGCCCTTTCACTTTGGTATTTTGGAGAGGCTATTTGGCCGCACATTATTCTTATGGGAATCCCTATTGCGTTTCTGTGCTACGGATACGACAAAAAGAGCCTTGAGGGGTTCTTTATGAAGCGCTACGGCCGCCACCCTGTCTTGTAGGGTTAGCGCTTTTGCAAACGCAGTTCAACCTTGCTCACAATATCAGCCATACTAGAATCGCCTTTGATGATGTAGAAGAATGCCTTATTCTCCATCGCCTTCTCGAGCATCTCAACCTCGGACATATTCGTAAGAATAATCACCTCGACGTCTTTACCCCATTCATCTTTGCGAAGTTCAGCTATCATTTCCATTCCGCCCATCTTCGGCATCTTGAGGTCGGTAAGGATCAGATCAGGATGCTTTTCTTTAGCCAGCGCCAACCCCTTTTCACCATCTTCTGCAACAAGCACCTCAAAACCATGGTGTGTGAGCGCCCCTTGAAGTGCCAGAGCAGCTGGGGCTTCGTCTTCTACGAGTAGGATGATTTTCTTTTCGTTCATACTGGGTCTTTAGAGGATATACGAGCAGTATACCCCCTCTCTCTGTAGCGGCAACCGTGTACACACAGCAGCTACGCATCCTTACCTGTTTTCTTCCACACCAGTGGCAGCGACGCATAGAAGGTCGTCCCCTTGTCCTCTATGGATTCAAAAGTGACATCTCCCCCGACTTTCTGGCAAATCATCTTAATGATGTATAGACCAAGCCCTGTCCCATCGGTTACGAGTGATTCGGCATTTGATGCACGGTGCAATTTTTCGAAGACACGCCCCTGATCAGCTTTCGGAATACCGATACCAGTGTCTTGTACACGGACAAACAGCGATTCCTTGACCGCACCACCGAGCTCAACATCGCAGGTAACAACACCTCCCTCAGAGGTGTACTTGATTGCGTTAGAAATCAGGTTTTGGAATACCATACGGAGCAAACTCTTGTCCGCCTGCATGTGCGGCATGCCAGGCGCGCAGTTCAGCGTAAAGTTGAGGCGTCGCTCCTCTGCCTTATGCCGCTGCTCTTCGTACACACTCTTAGCCAGCTCACAGACATCAATTTCTTCGGGCTGTATACGCAAGGTGTCATTTTCAATACGGGACACATTCAGCAAATCGTTCACCATTTCAATCATTCTGTTTGACGACTGTAGCACTGAATTCATATGCTTTGCCTGATCCGGCGTAAGAACACCGGCAACACCACCGAGGAGGCCTTCCATGGTCCAGCGCAAAGAAGTGAGTGGGGTTTTCAGCTGATGTGACGCAAGTGACACGAACTCAGACTTTGCCTTGTCTACTTCGGCTTCCTTCGTCACGTCGTGCATAACGCCCTTTATGAATCGGAGCTTACCTTCTGCAGAGAGAGTGGTCGTACCTTCGACGCGCAAATACTTCAGTTTCCCGGACGGAACGAGGATGCGAAATGAGAACGAGAATCTCCCTGGCCGTTTAAACGCCTCCTGCCAGCGCGTCCGAATTTCCTCTCTATCTTTCTCATGCGTGAATTCGATAACCGCATCAACCGTTGGTGGCCGGCGCCGTGGCGGCGTCTCGAAGAGATTGTACATTTCTTCCGACCAGAGTGACGCTGTTGGGTTCTCGAAATTCCAAGAGAAACTCCCGAAGTGTCCGATTTTCTCTGCTTCACTAAGCTGTACGGTCATTATGTCGAGCTCCTGAGAAAGATACTCTACGCGCCGCGCCACTCGGTCGCGCATGGAATAGATCAGGTATACGCAGAGAGATATGGCGGGAATGGCGAGGGCAACAAAGATACCGATAATCCCGGAGGGAAACACATCTTGTACCTTTTCCCCAAACGTAGTGAGTGCACGAAAAAGAGATTCCACAGGAAAATATTAGCACGCGCTGATGAGTTCAATTTTCTGCGTCCGCGTTAGTTTTTTTATCTGCGCTTCTCGAGAGAGTGCGCGCCCGCGCGTACGAAATTGCTCGTGGTACACGAGTGAGACTGGTGTGCGCCCGCGTGTGTATCGTGCAGCTTTTTTCGAACCATTGTGTTCGGCGAGCCTGCGCGCAAGGTTCGTCGTGAAGCCGGTATACAGACTCGAATCGGCGCAGCGCAGTATGTACACGTAAAACATATATGGGTGCAGTATAGCCGTTCGTGCGTGAGAGTGCGCTCTGCTAGTATGTGGTGGTGTCTAGTCACATACAGCATCCACTTACGTGGGGGTCCATTGCCCTCTTACTAACTGCCCTGGGCCTTCTTGGGGCTACCTGGGTCGCATTCCAGGACCTAGAACGTTCGTTCTCTGAAACGGTGAGTGGATTCTCCTCAAGCACCGACACCTACCGTTCCTTTACCTACGAACTGCGTATCCGCGAAGCTCGACTTGCGGAAGAAAAAGAGGCTGTGCTTCGGAACCTCAATTCTGAACAACAGAAAAATTCCGCAATACAGGACCAAATCAATGGCCTCAAAGGAAGTGTGGCGGTCATTGAAAAAGTTAATGCGACGGACAAGGAATTGCTCCAGAAGTATTCAAAAGTGTACTTTCTTAACGAGAACTACTCCCCTGCTCAGCTGTCCGTCATACCTCCGGAACATACAATTGACTCTAGTAAGACGCTCCAGATGCACGCGCGGGTAGCCCCATTTTTAAACGCACTTCTGGGGGCTGCGCGCGGGCAGAATATAGATCTCACCGTACTTTCAGCGTACCGATCATTCGACATGCAGGCCTCTCTTAAATCGGCATATACGGTGCGCTACGGCGCAGGTGCAAATGCATTTTCGGCTGACCAAGGGTATTCAGAACACCAATTGGGTACCACCGTGGATTTTACTACTCGGGAAAACGGTAGCGTGCTCACTAACTTTGATGACACGCCTGCATACGCGTGGTTGCTCGAACATGCACACCTCTACGGATTTGTACTCTCCTATCCAAAAGGAAACGATTTTTATGTATACGAGCCATGGCACTGGCGCTTCGTGGGTGTAGAACTGGCAACAAAACTACATGAAGAAGGTCGTGCGTTTTACAGCATGGACCAGCGCACTCTCGATACGTACCGTATCTCGCTTTTCGACTAGCTTCTATTCAGCAAGCAGTGCTTTAATGTGGCTATGGAGTTCTTCCTTTTGTATGGGCCCACGCTGATGGAAACGCACCTCTCCGCGCGCATCAATAAATAACATTTCTGGCATCGCATATCCCTCGATATCTTTGTAGAGTGCGTCCGTTGGGTCGAGTAACAACTCGACATCGTGATCGAGCGCCAGCCGGTCGGTGAAGCCTTTCGCCTCACCTAAAGGTTCGCTGCGATTCACTGCCAATACTGCCACGTCATCTCCATACACCCCTTTCAGCTGTGCCAAATATTCAAGCTCTGCTCCACAATACGGGCACCAT
>JAGOVW010000055.1 GCA_018060545.1 Minisyncoccota bacterium | reverse complement strand
TGCGTGTATAGTAGCGCCATGGAAAATCGTCGCCCCGAAAATGCCCGATGGCGTACCCTACGTCACACTATTTCCACCCCTTTCATATGGGGCATGTTGTTCCCGGTACTGTTTGCAGACATCTGCATAGAGATCTACCACCGCGTATCCTTTCCATTGTATGGCATGCCATATGTAGAGCGTTCGCGATACATCAGGCTCATCGATCGCTACAAACTCCCCTACCTTTCCCTTTCGGAACGGTTGGGTTGTGCATACTGCGGCTACGTAAATGGCTGGCTTCACTACGCATCGGTGATTGCCGGGAGAACTGAGCAGTATTGGTGTGGCGTTGCGCATCTGGAAGAGCGTGGGTACATCCCCGCACCACACGAGAAAGATTTTGTTCAGTATGGTGATGACGCAGCACTGCGAAAGAGGTATTTCGAAGCTGAGCAACGTACGGCGCAGTCGTAGGGCGGCACCCTTGCCACAAATAAATATAGTGGTACAGTCTTGCAGGTCAAAAAGGAGGACCTGAGAATGACAGAAACGATGAAGTGGCTGCGCGATGAGCGCAGCCCGATGTGGCTTCTGGGTTTCGCTATCGCCATTGCGATTATCGACCTGATCATCGCCATCCCGATCGGCGAACTGCTCGAACCGTACCTCGCTAATGCGCGAACAAAAGAAGAGGAAGAGGAGCTGGTTAAAATCTTCCTCGGTGACAACTACGCCACCGACTACAAGCGCGCACTGTTCCACACCGGACTTTTCGGAACAGCGTTCGTCTTCGCCTTGATCGAGGAGCTGGCGTTCCGAACACTGCCGCTAGGCATTGCAATCAGTGCACAGCGCAAGTCGTGGGTTGCCACAGCACTCGTACTCGTTGGCGCCGTACTCGCGGCCGCACTCGCGTACGATAACCTGGGTGCATATTGGAAAGATGGGCTCGACCCCAAGATCCTTTCTGCACTCGGCGCGATGCTGGTTCTGAGCATCACCGCGATGCTCTTTACCAACTCGCCGATCCCTCTGTGGTGCATCGTGCTCACTTCTTCCGCCCTGTTTGCCTATGTGCATCACGGGTGGATGAGCATATTCCTGCAAGGGATTGGTGGTGTCGCTCTTTCGGTCGTCTACCTGAAGTGTGGTGGACTCGAAGGCCGGTGGCTGAAAGCCACCTGGTACTCAACCGTGAGTCACACGTTCTTCAATTTCGTTCTGTTCGAGTACATGCTCTACACGCTTCTCACCGCCACGGTGAAGTAGCGCAAAGACACAATGGCCGCGCCCGATATTCGGGCGCGGCTTCCTATATACACACCGTTTGCACTCTGTGTACCGGAACCGTATAGTGCCGTGAGCCTAGACCTTAACCAGGAGAGAAAGCGATGGGCAGTACCGAAGACTTTTCCCGTTTGTGGTTCAAAGGAGTCCACTTCCCCTACCCACTCATGGTCGCTGGCGGCATCGTGAAAACGGTCGACCATGCGCAGCGGCTCATTGCTGCTGACACTATGTTTGAATGGGGATCGTTCACCACTGATGAATCCCTCGGAAACGGTGGGCGCGACTACTATGCCGCGTACACGGCACACAGTACACACGAGCTCGACTTCACCCTGAACTCGATTGGCCTGACCAATCCAGGAATGAAGTACGCTGAGAAACATGGGCCCGAGCTGTGTGTGCGCGCCCGCGATAAGGGGCACACTTTCTGGATCAACCTATCCGGCGTAAGCGTGCGAGACACCGTTGCGCTGATCAAACGTGCTATTGCGGCTGGTTTCAAAATCATCACCGTGAATGGTTCGTGCCCGAATCGGCCGGACCATGGTGGCAAAGGGCGGGCGATGCCCATCCTCTGCTATGACACGGACGCAACGAGTGAACTCTTTGCGGCACTCGATAAAGAGATTGGCCCCACAGAGGCGATTATCTTGTGGAAAATTTCCGCCGGTATGCCTCAACCAACGCTCGAGCACAACATTCGACTCGTCGCCACTTCGCAGGTCATGAGTGGTATGGTTGCCTGCAACACCGTCCCGAATGGGTTCGCCCTTCTCGATGACGGCAAGCCAGCAATCCAAACCAACAACGGCATCATCCGCGGCGGCGTCGGTGGCCCGGCAATCTTTCCCATCGTCCTGGGGCATGTGCACTCTTGTGCAACCATGCTTCACGACTCGGGCAAGATGGTGATTGGCACCGGTGGCGTGCACAGCGCTGAACGCATCAGGGCCATGAGACGCGCTGGTGCATTCATAACCCAGACGAACAGCACCTTCCGTGAAGCGAACGAGAACCCGACCATCATTCGCGACCTTCTCCAGGACCTTATCGAGAGCGCATAACTCTCGCTCACACATCAGTGGCGGCACCTTCGGTGCCGCCACTCCTTTTTGTATTGCCCGCTCCTCCCTCCTCTGCTAAGGTGCCGCAAGTTGCAGTACTTTAAGAAAGGACATCACGTGACTCAGACCACGCACCACAAAGCACTCGTGAGCAGAAATGCTGACGGCAGCATTCTGCGCATCGTGACACCGCGCCCATCAAACTTTCATGCGCATTTCCGCAAGGATGCGTTGATGCGCGCCGTCACGAAGCACATCGTGAAGCACATGTTCTATGTGCTCGCCATGCCAAACAACGGCCCCATCAGAAACATCGAGGAAGCTACGGCATACCACGAAGAACTGATGCGGGTCGCGGCACAAGAAGGCGTGCGCACCTTGCGGAAGATCCTGATGACGCTCTATCACACAGTGGATGTAACGCCGGCAGTGATTGAACGCATCGCGAAATCGTCGGTCGTCTACGCAGTGAAGCATTACCCGCCGCACAAAGGTGCAACCACCGGTTCCGGCCACGGCATTCCCTTGTGGGAGAGCCGTTCAATGCTGGAAGCGATGGAAGACACCGAAGTGCCACTCTTGGGCCACTTCGAAAGCGTCTACAACAATGATGGCAAGGAGTTGCCCCACAGTGCTCGCGAGAGCTACTTCATCAAGGAACATCTATGGCGCATCCGCGATCGGCATCCGAATCTGCGTATCTGCTTCGAACATGCGAGCACCGAAGATGCGGTTGCTTTCATCAAGGCAGACACGAGCGGTAGGACGGTGGGAACATTTACCCCCCAGCACATGCTGTTCACCGACGATGATTTCGAACTCTATACGTGGCGCAATCATCTGAAGTGTATGCCCATTCTCAAGAACGAACGGAATCGTGCAGCGGTTGCATCCTTTGCAACATCTGGCGACTTCCGCGCCATCTTGGGAGACGACACGGCACCGCATCTCTCTGCCTTGAAGCAAGGCGAGCTCGATGAATGCGCCAACGGCTGCTACTTGCCGCACTGCCTCGCTCTCTACGCTCTGGCGTTTGAGCGGGCGAACGCGCTTGATGGTCGCTGGGTTCGCTTCACGGCAACAAATGGCCCGAAGTGGTGGGGCTTGCCTCCGCCAGATATTGCGGACACCGTGTGCATCCGCGCCGAGACCGAGCGCGACATGCCGGATCCAACCGCCGTTCCGGAAGAGAATGACGTAGTCATTCCTCTGGGATGGAGCACCGCCGGTGATCAGCTGAAGATTGGACTCGTCACGGCATGATTCTTGTGAGCCGCAGCGCAACGCGCTGCGGCTCTCTCTACGCATCCACACTTGCCAAATAAAGTTGTGTCGTGCAGGATGGCTCACGGAACTGAGCAACCATGGGAGACGTACTATGTCGACGACAACCATTGGAGTAATCGTGTGCATCGTCATTTTGACGGCACTCCTCACACAGAGCGCACGCAGGTTTTTTGCGGGCACACGATCGGCGCAATCGCAGCCACAGACGCCCGAGCCACTCGCGCTGTACGGATTCGATGACATCGCCAGACGGCGCATGCAGAACGACGCATAATGCGTCCCCCAATGAAGGCCGAAGCTTTGCTTCGGCCTTTCCTTATGCCTCATTGTGCGGGCACGTATGGCGTGCCATCATGAGTGCAGTTGATTGCATCAGGTATCGCACGAAAGGAGCAACCTCATGCCATGCAGAGCTACCATCTTTGGGACACTGATTCTCCTTCTGTGCAGTTCCACCGTATACGCACAAGAAGCACGTAAGAAACAGCAGCCACGAAGTGAAGAGCCGTTCATTGTCACGTAC
>JAGOVW010000017.1 GCA_018060545.1 Minisyncoccota bacterium | reverse complement strand
GAGCGCCAGCCGGTCGGTGAAGCCTTTCGCCTCACCTAAAGGTTCGCTGCGATTCACTGCCAATACTGCCACGTCATCTCCATACACCCCTTTCAGCTGTGCCAAATATTCAAGCTCTGCTCCACAGTACGGGCACCATGACGCCCACGCATACACTACCAATATTTGTCGGCGGTAATCTGAGAGCTCGACCTCATTACCGGCATAGTCAAGAAGTGTGAGGTTGTACCCCGTATCAAACGATTCCGCTAGAGGGTCTACTTTCCATGACGTGCTCCACCACCAGTATCCCAACCCAATTGCCACCACACACAAGAGAGCTCCAACACTGAGGAGGGTCGCCTTTTTCTTCAGTACGTGCATCATACGCATTGAGTATACTATCCCGTCCAGTTGAACAGCAGGATACTCACATCAGATAGGTTTACGATGCCGTCTGCATTAATGTCTGCCGGTACATCGCCCTGCCCCCATGCAGAAAGTAAGATAGAAAAGTCTATCAGGTTAACTTTGCCATCTGAGTTAAGATCTGAAAGAAGTGAGTAATCCGCCGCAGGGCTTTCTCCGATTCCCAGCGAAACGGACGTGAAGTTACTGCTTGATTCCTGCAGTGATGCATCAACGAGAATGCGTGCGCGTATGCGGTACGTCCCTTTGGCGAGCCCGGTGGTGTCTACCGGTATGCTCCACTCGCCATCCGCCGCGCCTGGGACCCCCAAGGACGACGTTGCCGTGCGCTTCAAGAACTCTCCTGGTGCCGCCCCTACTTTGGTGAGAAATACCTCAATCCCCCTCCCTGGAGCAGCTTCACCGGAAATGACAACTTCTGCCCCAGGCTCAATTTCATTTGACGACAAGGATACCGTAGGAGGAAGAATAATATTGGAGAGCGTGTTATTTGTTCCGGACTGCAAGGTCAACGTCGACGTGAAGCGGCTAGAAGTGCGCTGCTTTTTATCTTCAACATAGGCCATGAAGGTGTATGTGCCACGCTCCATGTCTGTTACCACAGCTTGGAAAGTACCGTTAAACTTAGTCTGAACTCGTGAAGACACTTTCCCATCTTTCAAGACGACGACAGAACTCAATGGCGGTGCCCATCCTGAGAGGGTTGCCGACGCAAGGAACAACTTTTCACTTCCATTAGGAATACTACCGGCCCCACCGCGACCTCCTGGGCCACCGCCAGTCGCACTGCCCACCACAGTATTGACGAGCGACGTATCGCTCGATGGAGTATTATTGAGTGAAAACGATATCGGGTAGTCATCTAGGTTTTCGGTCCCTTGCGCGTCTGCACAACGTACATAGTAGGTATAGGACGTACTATCACTATGCCCAGAAATATTAGCAGAGTGCACTCTAGCAAGTGTCTGACTGAAATTAGCTGTCATGTTGGCGTACAACACGTTGCTCGATGTTGCGTAGCGACAGTGCGCCAACTCGTCTGTCTCGAGAGAAATTTCAATCGTGACGTTCCCTGCTGCGAGCGCTCCGGAAGGAAGGCCGTTACTTCGCGTAGGAGCAAGAGCCTCTGGAGAAACGGTTGCAGACACGGGCTGCACAATAGCGACCATTGCTTTTGCATTATCGATAGCCACACCGCCAGGTTGTTTCGTGGCGATGTGTATTCCGTACGAACCGACGCTCAATGGATTTCGAATGGAAGAGTCAGCAGCGGCTCCGTGAGATGCCCCCATCCCTAGAATGATCTGCACACGGTCACCTGCAGCTAGTCCTGTCGAGCTATTGAGCTCAAGTGTTATTGCACCCAATGTTCCCGAGGCAACAATCACACCATCATCAGTGCCACTTGCTGCCACATCAAGCGGGCGTTGCGTGTAGGGCCCACCACTAGTCGTCGCGTAGGCAAAGTCAATATCCTCAACTCCAAAATCAAACGGTATCTCAAACGCGTTCGTGTGAGGAGTGAGGACAATGGTGCCCGACGGCGGGACCGCGTTCGTGACCGTGAATCGAATCGTGTGTGTGGATGTGGCGGACGGCGCTGATGTTGTTATCGTATCGCTCACAATAGTGAGTGAGGCTGCTGAGGCGTGCACCCACCCTAAAACGATTATCGCGATGATGAGTGCCGCACCTCCATATCGTAGTTCAGTATACATACGGACGTTACTCTACATCTTTTACACAACGGAATCCTACGGCGGACCCAACGAATGTGGGTGGCACGGTTACGTTGACCGCGTATTGCCCTGCATCAGTGCGACTTTTCCAATACCCGCCACGCAACATGCCGCGTGCTTCAGTGGGATCGAGCCAGAAGTAGTCATGGAAGAGCGACTCATCGGACTCATACTCATTTGTTTCTATAGGGATACCACTCTCATCAATGCTGCGGATATACCCCTCCAGCGGCAAAGCTCTACCCGCGTACGTACCATCTTGAACTGTTTCCTGCATCCACTCCCATACGTTCCCAATTAAATCGTACGCGCCAGACGGTGACACACATGACTCTCGAGCACCTGCCTTGTCTGGGCCATCCGTATCAAGCGAGTCAACATTGCAATCTTCACGCCCCCACGCATCCGCATCGGGCGTGCCTAGTGATGCGCGATACCACTCAGCATTCGTAGGTAGTCGCTTCCCAACGCGCGCACATGCAAATTCTGCTTGCTGTCGTGTAATGTTTCTCCACGGCATTTCGTCGGGCACAGAAACAGGTTCACACGAGCGTATAGAAAGGTTGTCGTCCGTATCACGCTTACTCTGCGGCTCACTGTGCGCACATGAACCACCTGCCGATGCTTCGTATGCATCGATACAGAATCCTCCAGTGCTTGCACCGACATACACCATGCCCTTGGGGCATTTAGACGCATATGCGGAAAATGCGGCACCCAGGAGTGATTCGCCTGGTGTATCGAGATTATCAAATGCATTGATCCCCAAGGTCGTGAGGATAAGTGCACCCAAAATAACTGCAATCGCGCGCAGGAATTTCATTACCTACAGTATAGTACGCGCACGCGCAATTAGTGCTGTGCACGCAGGTCAATTGCTCCATCACGAGACGCGAGTGAGGCACGTCGCGCTCGACGAACGTCGAAATAAAAATTGAGGCCTACCAGAACAAGAAGGAGCACACTCACTCCGAAGCTAGCGACTGCCATCGTGTTGGTTGAGAACATGCCTCGCCTCACTTCAACACCCGAGAGCTGCTGTTCACGAGCAGCGAGCTCTGCCTCCTTCTCAGACAACGCTTGGGCAAGTGCGTTGTACTGATTCGGAAGCACTCCAGCCTGCATACCTACTGTCGCGTTTGCCAACAGTTGCCCTGCAGTACTCACCAGTGCTTGCGGGGATGCCATTGAGAGTGCGTATGTCATCATCGCTAGTGCCATGAAGACTCCCAGATACCGTGCATGTACTCTTTTCATAGAGGCTGTACCACGTTGTTGCTACGCAAAGAGCATGAACAGCGCAAACAAGAACATGACAGAGAAAATAAATACTCCGATCAGAATCATCATCAAGCGTGAGGCACTGCGATTGTACTTCTTGACGTAGTAGGTATCAGCTCGTTTTCCAGGATTCACACCCATCTCGCGCAACTTGCGGTTGATATACAGGCGCATCCATCCATACAGCAAGAGTACGAATGCCAGAAGTGAACTCAATGCGATGAGGATAGGCTTGAGTGGTAGTACCCAGAAAGAGGTAGTGGCAGAGAGTGTCTTACGTGAATCATCACCATACACAATACTCACCAGCGCCTGATAGCGCCCGAAAGCAAACTTATCGTATTCCCAGGTGGTGACATAATTTCGATCCCCCTTGGGAAACATTGCCGATCCTGTCTCATTCACACGAACGCTTCCTACTTGCCGGCCAAACATATCAGAAATCTCAATCAGTCCGTGTGGGCGCAACAGTACATTACCCAAGTTCTCAACCTTGGTACTGAAATCTATTTCGGCATCTGAATATACAATTTTCTCAGTCGAGAATTCACGAATGCGCGCATCCTCTTGTACATCACCTGCAATGCGCAGATTGATGATGCTGCCTGTGCGCATGCCAATGCCAGCGCCAATAGTGCGCAACTTTGGCGGCCGTACATCGAGAAACACACCCCCAAAGTGGGCGCCAGGACTTGCATTTGATGGAACATTAATTACATAGGGTATTGATCGCGTCTCACCGGGGCCAATCACCACTGATTCCTGTGGCAAGCGAATCCACGAGCTCAGCTCGTACTCGGTCGGCTGACCCTCCTCAGCAAAGAGAGGGACACCACGCTCATCGAGACCACTGATGTCTTGCGCCCCGAGGTAAAAGGTTTTCTCGGTTTGCGATCCGTTCGTCACCTTTATCGCAAAGCGGTAGGTTTGACCCGGCGTTACACGATCCTCAATAACTGCCGGGGTTATTTCTATAGCTTCCGGGGACTGTGCATGTACCAACGGAGCTGCACCTAGAAACACCGAAGCCACGAGGACCGCTATCAGTACTGGAATTTCAAGTTTTTTCACGAGCATAGCTGCTTTGAAGAAGTAATGGGTACACTCTATCAGACTCTATAAGACGAGGACACCCCCTTCATTGCTGCGGAGGTGTCCTCGGTCATCCTTATCCCTTTAGTAACCAAGCAATACCTTAGAAAATAGGCGTTGCTACGTAGGTAAGCGTGGTGCTGTAATCAGTACCTGCTTCCTGGAGTGATTCGATCTCAATTTGGTATGCAACCTGAGTGAGACCGATATCCGCGGTCGAACCGTCGGAAGGCCCGTTGTGGAAGAACACTTCGCGGGTGGTTGTACCGAAGTCACCTGCGTACAACTGAGTACCGAATGGGTCACCGGTTGAAAGTGTAGAGTCTTCACTGGTGATACCGAAATGCCCGTAGGTGTCCTCAGAGCCGAGTGTGTTCGTTGGTGCAACCCACGCAATAGGAGTCGCCTGGCCAAGACCTTGAGCGAAGGCATCAATATCTGCACCCGTTGAAGAAACGAGGTTACCATCAGCTTTCACGGTCACGGAGAATCCGTTGCGTGCGTTGGTCTCAACAGTCAATTCTTGTCCAGCGATGATAGGTGTGCCGGGAGTCAGTGTTCCGTAACTGATCGCCGTGGCCGAGGTTGTCGTTGACGTCGCATCGCCGTTCACTGTCGTCGCATCAGGCAAGCCGCTAATGGTGAAGATGAAGCGGGTATCAACTGAAGCTGTAACGAGAACGTCATCAATGATAGCGACACGGGTGTCCGCTGCATCAAGTACGGTCGTACCTTGGTTCAAAGTCTGGATTCGAATCACGTGTGACTGAGCCACACCCGGGTTAGTAATGATACTGGTTGATGATGCAATCGGCAGAACAATGCTCGTTGAAGTTGCCACTGAGTCGCCCGTACAGATAGTGAGAGTGAACGACTCGGTTGTGGTCGAGACCTGTAACTCGCTGGCTGCAACCGTACATGCACCCGTTGCTACAACGCTGACGCCTGATTCACCGACGAAGTCAGTTGCATCCAGGTCTGTAATCTGGAAGGCACTTCCTGATGGGTCAAATGTAACCACAATCGTGTCGGCACCACCCACATCGTTGAGTAGGTTACCTGCATTGATGAATCTAAAGGTGTGCCCTGAAGCAACGCTCAGGTCCGAATCCGTAAGCGTGTCACTTACGAAGGTAAGCGCAGCTGCGTTTGCGGAGTTCAGAAACGCCGGAGCTCCCGTAGCCCAAAAGAGGACAGCGAGAATGAGGACAGCGGCGAGCTTCCCTTGAACACTCAGCGCCAGAGAACCATTTCTTGCCTCGAATATATTCATAAATTAAATGCTGAAAACTATTTCTAATTACTTAGGGATAGGATTAAGGATGGTTCCTACATGGAGAATTATATCGGACCGTCGCTCATATTAGACAATAAAACAGACACAATGTGGATAACTTATCAATCAAAGAGTTGCAAAGAATGGCTGTACATAAAGACTCAAGTTTCTGCATCTGTCTTAGAGCGTCCTTTTGAGTATTTCGTCCTTTATCTGGCGAAGGAGAACTGCGTCCGTTGATTATTGCTTATTCTGCTGCCGCAGCTTCCTCTCCAGCCGTGACATCGGTAATATTGAAGGCACTACTTGGTTCGAGCGCACTCCTAAGTGTCAGTGAAGCAATAACGAGGGCACCTGACACCAGCGCTAAGAAAGCGAAGAACAGGACGTACTTTCGCATGAAGCGTGAGACGCTCACTCCGTCACCCTGCACTGCGGCAGTGGATTGGGCAGCGCCTGGCGTAGGAGCAGTCCCTTTGGTGAGCTTACGTAAATCAACCACCCCCTCCTTGAGAGGTTCCATGAGCACTTCAAGTGAGTAGTGCGGAGCATGGTCTACCTGAAGGGCACCGGCGCGCCCCTTCTCAAGAGCCAGAGCAAGGCGCACGTAACGACGGATGAACCAGGTAATTGAGAGAATGAAAATGAGGACCCCAGCTACCGTTAACGCAACGGGCATCGTAGGGACAACCCAGAAGTAGACCGTCCCCGATGTGTTCTGCTTCCCTTCTTGTCCATAGGCAAGCGTCACCACCGCACTGTAGCGACCAATGTCGAAGACCCCCGAATCCGCACTCCATGCAAAAGTGAATTTACGCGTACTCTCCGGAAGGACATTCCCAAAACTACTCTTTTGATTGATGGCCACTTCGCCACGCTCCTTCCCCCACATGTTGTAAATAGCGATGTTTCCTTGTGGCTGCAAATGAGTATTTCCTGTATTTTCGAACCGAAGGATGAAGTTGGCCTCTGGTCGTTCATACAGTGACTGTTCAGTACGGAATTCGCGAATGCGCCCACTTTCAATCACCTCTCCACTGACCTTTGTAAAAAGAAGCGATGACACGAAACTTGATACGCGCAATGACGGGCCGTCACCAGGCCCTGCGGGTGGCTGAGTACCTACCAATATCGCGGCATAGTGGCCGCCGGGTTCAGCGTTCTCTGGAATACGAACTGTGAATGGAACGTCGCCACTCTGCCCCCGTGCAACCACAATCGGCTCTGCTGACACATCAACCCAACTGGCCAGCGAGTAGGTCTGTCTTCGAGGGTCTGCAAACTCTTCAATGAGTGGTACCAACTCGCCTTTCCCTTCTTCACCCTGCGCTTCAAAGTCAACAACATTGGCGTAATAGGTAACATCGTACTCATTATTATTCACCACCTTTAGGGAGCTGGACCAACTCTCTCCGGGCGCGATCGTGAGCTGAAACAAGGGTGGTGTGACTGTCACTGAAAGCGAACTACCAGCCTCTTGGGCGTGAAGCGCGTGGGGCAGCACCAACATGCCGAGCAATATTCCTATTCTCACCAGAGACGCACGTTTCAGAAATATCATTTTCATTTCGTACGCTTAAGGTTGATGACGTGTCCCCCATGATGGTCGGCCTGCTCAGCAGGTTTCTTGCAGAGCTGCTTCAGGTCAATGGTCCCCCCCTGTTCAGGGCGTGGGCGTGCCACTGGACGCATCGCTACCTCTTCCACATCAGCAAATGCCTCGCGCAGAGGACGCGTCTTGCTATGAGCTGGTGCCACTGGTACGGATGCAGCTGGTTCAGCTGGAGGAACAACGGCTGATTCCACCACCGGTGCAACCACAGGGGCAGCAACGGGGAGCACTGCTGGTTCTGGTGCAACAGGCGCCGGGACATGAGCCACAACACGATTGCGTTTTGGCACGAGCGCAGAGATCGCCGCAAACGCATTAAACGACGGGCGCGGTAGCGACGGTAGCTTCCATGAGCGAGCCGGCTTTGGGGTAGCCGCTGGTACAGCAGGTGCTGGTGCTGGGGCATGGCCTCCATGCGCGAGAGCATAGGCACGCTCTTCAATCCAACGGTGGTAGTACAGCGCGAGTCCAATAACCGCGATGACGCCCGCCACAAAGAGTCCAAGTAATTGTTGCCAAGGAATTATCCAGAAAAATACCGTATCTTGCACAGACGCGGCCTGACTCTTTCCATAATCAACGTTGAGAAACGCTTTGTACTTACCAAACCCATGGGCAGCACTCCATACTGATGCAAGTTGTGCCACCTGATCCGGTGAGACCGCTTTACCTTCTTTGTTAACATCAATTGAAGCCACTTCTTCACCTTTGCGGTTGTACACACGAATCTCACCGGTTGGACTCAATTCTTGGTTCCCAATATTCTCAACCTGAAAATTGAAGAGTACGTCATCACCTGAAAAGAAAACGTTGTCAGTAAAAAACTTGTTGAGCTGCATGATTTCCTTCACTTCTGACTGCACCTCCAGATTCACCATCAGTGACGCCACTTTATTGCTACCTGCCCGTGAACCTCCCTCAGTGAAAGAAATGTTGGCATGATACGTACCTGGCAAAGCATTCAAGTTGACCCGAACCACAAATGGAATAACTTTTTCTTCTCCCGGAGAGAGGTCTATGACACCACGCGACAGCTCAATCCAATTTGCTAGCGATGCCGCCCTATCTAATGAGTCTTGCGCTGCAACAAAATCTTCCTCGCCCTCATCGGGATGCACGTCGTTAACGGCTGGGTATATATTGAGCTTCCGATCCCCGATATTCTTGATAGTGATGCTTTTTTTGAGAATGTCTCTCACTTTTGCCTTCTCATCAATCACCACGGGCGTAATGGTAACGAGCTCGTTTTCAGCGCGTGCCAACTGTGGAAGCACAGCTGTCGCAATGAAACAGAGGGTAGCAAGTGTCGTCAGCGCCCACATCGCGCGCTGCGAGACGCTATACATAGAACTCCGTGCAGTAAACGGCATAGGCTACATTATACATAGCTAAAACACGGGCGTGACGATGTACACAACCGAACTTGAATAATCCCCTTCGTCCTGGTCGTTTTGCACCTGCACGCGATAGAGCATGTCAAACGTCTCACTCGAGACCGGTCCATCACTAAAGGCAATTTCATAGGGCACATCGGAAAATTGTGCGTACGTGTCGTCTGGAGCAAATCTCGTCGAACTTCCATCAAGCACATCTTCACTGGTGTGGTAGCCCCAGCAACCATACGCACCGCCTGAACATCCTGTTGACCAACCTGCGGGTGCTGGATTTGTACTCGTTACAGGATCTATCGGAACGCCACTACCATTTTCAAATGGCTGGCGCTCAAAGACATACACCTTGTAGCCCTGGTTTGCATTGGTCGAGACCGCAAGACGCTGTGCCCCGACAGTTGAAACACCGTACTGCAAACGACCAAAAGGCACCGCCGTTGGTGTAGTAGTGATATCGGTCGTCACGCCTTCTGTAAGAGTGGTCGTTGCCAGCCCAGTGATACTAAACGAGAGCGTTGCACCTTCGGTAGTAATACTCGGATAACTTTCGCCCGTATTGAGAGGAACAGTCGTACTCGCCGTTACATCGACCAACCTAAAAAAGTACACCGTATTTGCTGCAGCACCATATGGCTTTAACGTAAATTCATATTCAGCCACCGCACTTTTTTTGTGCACCATGGATGCAGTAGTTGTACCAGATTCGTTGTGCGTTCCGCATCCATCACCAACCGACGCAACGCATGAATCGGCATCGCTCAGTAGTGCGCTGGGAATGAGCGCGCCGTCGACCCCTGCGCCATACGCATAGCACCACCGTGACTCACTCGTGCAGTCAGGTGCTTCAACAACCGAAGACACGTTGGTGAGGAAATCCGTTGACGTCGCGAACTGCAGTCGAAACTTTTTTCCCGCAGCTCCAATATCAGCGATTTCTGCAACGCTGACTCGTAGCTTCACAATATTTTCATTCGCGACATCGACGGGTGCTGAGTTCTCAACCGCCAAATCAACAGTCGGGGTGACACTTCCTTCATCGTCATACCAACGCCAGTTCTGTGTTCGTGGAGTAAAAGTATCGAAATATAGAAATCCGCTATGCAGCGTGAAATTGGTGCTCGTGGCTTCCCCTGTTACCGCCTGCCCTCCTGTTTGTATAGAAGAAAAGTTCGTGGATGTAGCACTGCCGCCGAAAATATTGGTAAGCGGCCGACTACTCTTAAAGCTCGCACTGTCAAACTCTTGTGCATGCACCAGTGGCAACACGGGGAGCAAGAGCGCTACAACAAGCGCTGCTGCGGCAAATTTTCCGGCTCTCCCCAATGGCGCGTGCATAGCGGGTTACTGTAGTTCCGTCGTAATCGGTGCGACTTCTATCAGTTTTTTCGCCACAGGATCATAGAGGTATGCCTTCTTGGCTTCAGTATATAAGAGCACTTTGTCCCCCATTTTTGCATTGGCGAAAAAGAGCTGGTCTTTCAGCTTTTCAGGCTCGGTGACCGTTGCCACCGTTGGCACTTCATTTTCAGGCAAGACAATGAGACGTCCCACTTCAGCGACCAGATCATCTACCTGTGCCAGTGCATCTTCACCACTCGCCGCACCAGCAGCTGGCGTCACCTCTGGCTTAGAGAAAAACCTCCCCACGCCACCAGCTTTTTCCATAAACGAAGGATATGCATATGCACCATACACACCTCCCACCAAAAGCACGAGTGCTACAGCAACTACCAGCCACCACACACGGAATCGGCGCAAGGCACGTGGCCGCGGCACCGATTCTGGCACCGCAGACGCTTCCCGTTTCGGCTGTCGCAAACTCACAATAAGCGGGTCGGTATTCATGGGTATATTATATAGGTGTCTATTGAGCGATTGTATCCCCTATCCCCGTCTATAAGCGGCGCGAATCAACTTCAGAATACACCATGTCGGAAATGTCACGGATGAGCGCACGCTGAACTTCCCAATCAGTGCCAAGAGTCATGACGCATAGTGAGTATGGATTTCCTGGGTAGTAGATGATGCCGCAGTCATGCAACTCCTTTGAATCATCCTCATGGAGCCGTTCTCCGAATTTGTGAGCAACAGCAACAGTGTCAGGAACCCCCGCCACGATTCCTTCACGAAACGGCGAATCGCGAAGCCACGAAAGCACACTTTCTGAGTACTCAGCATCCAAATAGGTAGCATTGTAGAGCAATATAAGCAACGCTGCATATCCACGCACAGACACTGTACGCACCGATTGATTGCGCGGATCAATGAAGCCGAGCTCTTGTAGCGTTTTAAGGCGCAATTCAGTACGTGCCGGAGTTTTTTCCAGGAATGCTTCTAATGCTTCGTACGACGCATTGTCTGAGTACGTGAGCATGAGGCGTAATAACTCTTTAATCGGATACGGTGTGCCCGGCTGCGCACTCTCTTCTGGCTTAAGGCGCTGACTTTTCACAGCAGTCTCTCCCTCAAATTGCATTTTTGCATCAAGTAATTCCGGCTGCTGTTCAGCTGCATCCAGATACACCAGAGCGATGGGCAACTTCATCAGAGATGCTGGCGCGAAATCCATGGTTTCATTGATGCCAAATACAGGGCCTTGTCTAAGATCGCGAAAATACACAGCCCCCTGCTGCAAGCCTCCTTCTTTTTGTTTGGTTGAAATCCGCTCTTCTATGCGCTCACGAAGTTCACGATAGCTCGTTTTTTCTAAAACGGTTTCTTCTCCACACACGACTGAGGCATTCAGAAACTGGTACTGCGCCTCGCATTCGGCAGTGTTGTGATGTGGAACAAAAACGCCAATAGACACACCAATGCCCACGCCAAAAAGGAGGGTCAGCACTACGGTTGCCGACGTACTCCTCAAGAGGTTGTTCATACGTCCATTATAGCTCGACCACCTCGGGTGTTGCCGTTGCATCACTCACCGGCACTTCTTCCTCAGGCACTACGGGTACGTCTGTCATCGTCTCCACTGGCGGGCTCGTCTCTTGCGCTGTTACGACAGGTGCTGTTTCCTCGTCGCCTTCTGCTTCCACAACAGTCGCTTCTGGCTCACTCGTTTCCTCAGTAGCGGTAATCGGGCTTATGATCACTACGGTACGTGTTGCCACCGAGACGTTTCCATCGCGGTCAGTTGCACTATATTGCACTGTGTGTGTCCCTGGCATGGATGTATCGATGGTAACACTTGCCACTTCTTCTCCATTGAGCACTGTGACCATACCGATATTGGTGTCCACATCGTCAGTAACGTTTGCACCCAGATCAACATACTGTGCACCTACGGAAATTTCTGCTGGGTTGTTACCGTTGATAGTTATCTGCGGCGCATCGCTCGCAGTAACTTCCTCGACATCATCTGCAAGAGGGTTTACCGAGCCGCACGCCCCTGGAATAGTCTTCAGACGCCCGCCCACAATCTGGGTGCAGTACGGTTCATGCGTTTTTGCATCGTACATAGTGATGCCACCAGGGTTTTCTGGGGAACCTACTTCAAAATTCGCAGCCACGAGTGTCCCCGCAAAGAACGCATTACCAAGAGCGTCAATCGATACGGCAAGCGTGTCCTCATGGTCTGTGCTCGTGGCAAATGTCATAGAGAACATGCCCCCTCCTGCCTTTACGACACTGAAGACTCCATTCTCACCGAGTCGCAGAGATACATCCGTATCAACTGGCTCGATAGTACTCAGTACTGCCGTATCTGCTACAACACGCGGCGTAATAATTTCCAGACCAGCCACTACCCTGTCTGTGTAGATTTCCGACAGTGTTGATGTAGCCGTAATGGCGCGTTTCTGCTGTAGCATTTCTGTGAGGACGAATCGCCCGGGGTCGGTGCTCGTTGAAATGTTTTGTGGATCCATACCCTGGGAGCGCAGCGCCACATTAAGGAGCGCTCCAGCGGAGTAGGTCGTACTCACCATAACCAGCACAGAACAAGACCCGTCTTCTTTACAGCGCATGTCATCGAGTGCGCGACCTATGGTGGTACCCGCTTTTTGCAGTTTCATTGCCACCCCAGGCACCGACGACACCGTGAGCAAGTCACCTGCCTCAATCGCCCCATTCTCAGCCGAAACCTTCACTGGTACACGTCCCGCAAGGGCAATGGCACGCGGGTGTGTCGCGGCGCCAAGTACATCGCCACCAATCGTTTCGTACGGCGCAGATGCAACAACTCCCACCAAGGAAGCGCCTGGGGTTGCCTTCTCAAGGATAGCCGAATCTTGAAGGCCTAGCCGCGAGTCGTAGGCAAATGATTCCTCACTGATTGCAACCACATCCCCCGCTTCAACATCACTCTTCGTCTCATACCATTCGGCCAAGTCACCACTTGTTGAAGTGTAGTTCAGTGTCACCACGATACCACCTGCACCCACGCCACCCGCTGCACCAGTAGTGCTATCTTCATCAATCGCACCGCCACCACCTGAGCCATAGGCAACACCATTGCTTCCTGCAGCAGAGGCTGTGCCGTTTACACCGCCTCTACCGCCTCCACCCCAATAACTGGCACCACCAGTACCACCATTCACTAATTCTGCTGCACAGTAGCCGTTGCTACCTGCACCACCATTGAGATTTATGTCGCCACCAGTTCCTGCTCCACCGTCACCAGGCGTTCCTGCTCCCGCGTTTGCGGCACAACCAGTTGCGTTTGCCACCGATCCACCACCTCCACCACCACCCGTTGCAGAGTTGTGTGCACCGAAGGACGCTGAACCGCCCGCGCCGCCCGCGCCGCCCGTGTTTGCCCCCGCAGTACCCACAGACCCGATCGTTACTGTTTCAGTAGTACCAAGGCTTGCTGCATTTATCATTTCAATTGCCGTACCTCCAGCACCACCGCCGGCACCCATCGTTTCGTTGGTAGTATCTGGCGCATCAGCTCCACCACCTCCACCACCTGGCGCTGTGGTGATGACCTGAGTAAAGGTGAGTCCTGCATAGTTCGATTTTGTCCACGTACCACTTCCCGTGAATGTCGTGACAGTCACACCATCTATCGCACCGCCTGTATCAATACAAGTACCGTTAAAGGCGATGCACCCACCGCGTACATCAATACCACCCGCAAAAGTCGATGTACCAGTACCCGTTACAGCAATCCTATCTGCCGCGAGTCCGCCACTGAACGTAGATGTGGAATTTGTACCGAGGACATTCATGAATCCTTGCAGTGTCGAGGTTCCTGTCGTACCACCTTGAATGCTGGAGGTAGAAGTGCGCCCTATAGAAACATAATCGAGCGCAGAGAAGGCCGTTGATGATGCAGCCGCGAAGACTTGTAGGCCACTCCAGATGTTTGAGTGTGCAAGATTAAGTTCAAGCTCGACCGCACCTGATGTAGGCGAGACCGTAAGCGAGCCGTCCGTATTGGTAACAGAATTAATGACACAGGAACCGTTTATGGCGAAACATCCAGCACCGAGGTTAATCCCGTTTGCAAACGTTGACGTCGCAGCTCCACTTACAGAGAGCCCACCCACAGCAAGCCCGCCACTAAAGGTCGATGTCGAATTCGTCCCTAACACATCAATAAATCCTTGGATAGTGGAGGTGCCGGTCGTGTTGCCTTGAATAGTGGACGTAGAAATCGTTCCTACACTCAAGCCCCCCGTGCCGATTGACGATGCAGCAAGTTGTCCAAGCTGTACTGCATTCAGGAAGACATCTCCAGCAACTGACAGTCCGCTATAGAGCGTGCTTATTGTAGAGCGGAAGTTTGCAACGTTGCCGATAGAGAATATTGAGCCGGGCGATGTGGTAGCGACACCTACGTTACCTGAGAAGTATGACTGCCCTGCAACCTCTAATATGCTACCCGTGGTGCTCGTAGCGTTTGTTCCTACAATCACCACATCAGAAGTGTCGGCTGGGTAGATTGCCAAATCGTCGGTTGTTGTTGCCCACGCGCCAGTGACTCCACCACCTCCACCACCGCCCACCAAATCCGAACCCCAACTCGGTATACCACCAGCAACCTTAAGCACCTGACCAGCGCCTCCGATAGGAAGTTTCGCAAGCGTGTTTACACCTGACGCATAGAGAATGTCGCCAGTGTTGTAGGTGGTGTTACCGGTCCCACCCTGCGTTTCTGTGAGTGTTCCGCTTATTGTTGCAAGTGTTGTGGTCGCCTGCCATGTTGGTACTCCGTTCACCAGGGCAAGTACTTCACCATCAGCACCTGGCGTCGTCGTCCCCACGGCACCCGTACCGTTTCCAAAGAGCACCGCATTGGTTGCAAGGTTGCTCCAACCCGTACCACCGTTGCTGACACCGAGGATGCCCGTCACATCGCTAGCTAAGTCAATAAGCGCAGATGCAACCACTCCTGCGGTTGCCTTCAAGAAACCTGTGAGCGACGCGATGCTCAAGTTAGCAGTAAAGAGCGATGTCGTAGTTGCCACCTCGGCATTGAGACCTCCTGAGAACGTTGACGAAGCAGCGACAATCATTCCCACAGTCGTTGTTGGCTGGAGCACCCCATTCACCATGGCAAATGTTGTGCCCTCTCGGAACGAAGATGTCGCCACAAGGTCATACCCACCAACTGCGTTCCCCACCAGCACCTGTCCGTACGTTGGTACAGTCGTTGTTCCGGTGCCGCCTTTACCAACAGCAATCACTGCATCCGTCGGTCCATACTCGTACACCACCACCACACCGCCTGCACCAGCTCCACCGGTTGCACCCACATCACTGTCTTCACACGCAGCACCACCACCACCTGCACCGTACGCGCTTGCTGTCACACCTGCTGCACAGGCATTTCCGTTTGGATCCACTCCACCTCTAGCACCTCCTCCCCAATAGCTGGCACCGCCAGAACCGCCGTTCACAATTTCCGCAAGACATGAACCTGAGAATCCATCACCACCGGTCACATTAATATCCCCGGTATTTGCCGTGCCTCCAGTTCCCGGCGTACCCATTGCACCTGCTGCCGCACAACCTGTTGCGTTTACCTGGCCAGTACCAGTACCAACGCCACCGCCAGTTCCTGTTGCATGTGTACCGAATGAAGAATCTCCTCCCACTCCACCATTACCTCCTGCATTTGATCCAGCCGTTCCTGCGATACCCACCTCTACAGGTACCGTCGTGATGCCCGTCAAATCAACAAATGCAATTGAAGTTCCTCCAGCACCGCCACCGCCAGCAACAGTTTCGTTCGTTACGTCTGCAGCAGGTCCGTCGGCACCACCACCACCTGCGCCTGCGCCGGTAACCACCACCATAACGTTCGTTGCACCTGCGGTTGGGGTGTAGGTTCCATCACTCGTAAATGTTTGAATGTTGATGAGCGCACCACCACCTTGTATAACTGGTGTTCCAGCACTAATACATGCGCCGTTTACTGCGTAGCACCCAGATGCAATATCGATGCCGTGCCCAAACGTGGACGTTGCCGTTACGGACGTACTATTAATAGAGGTTGTTTGGATGCTGCCTGCAAATGTGGAAACACTACCCACATCGCCGCGAATGGTGGTCGTGGCCGTGCGACCTACCGCAAAGTATTCAAGTGCGGAGAGTGCCGTTGAAGACGCGTTAGTGATCCCCAGGAATGCAGGTAATGAGAGAGTGACAGCGCCTGTTGAAACATCCGCAGTAATTTGGTTTGGCGTGCCGGTAATTGAGGTAACACCGGTGTTCGTAACGTTCCCATTCAAGTATGAAAGACCCGAGGAGAATGTGGTGCTCGCTACCCACGTAGGCACACCATTTGAAAGCGCCAATACCTGTCCGTTTGTACCAACACTAGTAGTAGCGAGCGAGCCGGCACCATTACCAAAGAGAATCGATCCGGCCGCAACATTCGCCCACCCGGTACCCCCGTTTGACACTCCCAGCACTCCCGTAACCTCGCTCGCCAAGTTCACCAACCCCGTTGAGACCGCTCCTGCTGCTGCGCGCAAGACGCCAGTGAGTGAGCCAAGGCGAAGGTTCGTTGCAGCAAGGTTGGTTGAGGTTGCATTCG
>JAGOVW010000054.1 GCA_018060545.1 Minisyncoccota bacterium | reverse complement strand
CAAGCAAGAGGTCTGTACCTGCAGAAAGTGGTGGATCAAGCTCGACAGTGGTCATCGCGCCATAGATGTATCCTCCGAAGAAGAGGAGCATCGCGGTAAGCGCAGCGAGAGAGAATGCCCCGAGGAAGCGCTCTCGCGTACGATGCTGTCTCATGCGCTCGAACAAGGAATCCATAGTTATGCGTGTGCGAACCACTCGGTGTGTGCAGCTTTGAAGGTGTCGATTGCTTTCTCCAACTTCTCCTTGGTTGCGTCATCAATCTTTGCAGACTCGCGGATAGCAGCAAGTACATCACTCTGTTGGTCGCGCATGTACTGGCTGAGTGCCACTTCTACCACGCGCAAGTGTGCGATAGCGGCACCGTGGAGCAAACCTTTTGTTGCTGCATAGATCACCACCACTTGTTCCTCAAAAGGCATCGGTACACCCTTTCCCTGCTTCAGAAGCTCTACCATGCGGCGCCCATCGTCAATGCGCTTTGCGGTTGCCTCATCTAGATCAGACGCAAACTGCACAAATGCTTCGAGCTCACGGAACTGTGCCAATGAAAGCTTCAGAGTTCCGGAAATTCCTTTCATGGCTTTCGTCTGCGCTGCCGAACCCACGCGTGACACCGAGTCACCCACGTTGATGGCTGGACGAATACCTTTGTTGAAAAGGCCTGCATCCAAGAAAATCTGCCCGTCGGTAATGGAAATCACGTTGGTCGGAATGTATGCAGAGATGTCGCCTTCCTGTGTTTCGATAATCGGAAGTGCTGTAAGCGATCCACCCCCTTTCTCTGCCGAAAGCTTTGCAGCTCGTTCGAGTAATCGTGAGTGTAGATAAAACACGTCACCTGGGTACGCTTCGCGTCCTGGGGGGCGGCGCAAGAGAAGCGACAGCTCGCGATACGCCACTGCTTGCTTTGAAAGGTCGTCGTAAATTACGAGTGCGTCTTTCCCTTGGTCCATGAAGTGTTCGCCGATTGCAGCACCAGCAAAAGGAGCAAGGTACTGCAGAGCAGCAGGAGCAGACGCAGGAGCATTCACGATGATGGTGTACTCCATCGCACCTGCGTCAATGAGCTGCTGCATGATGCGTGCAGTCTTACTCTCCTTCTGGCCAATCGCCACGTATATACAAATGGGTCGGCTTTCCTGTGGCTCTGCTTTCTGGTTGATGATGGTGTCGATCGCAATCGTGGTCTTTCCGGTGAAGCGGTCACCGATAATCAATTCGCGCTGACCGCGACCAATCGGCACCATCGCGTCAATTGCTTTGATACCCGTGTGCAGCGGCGTACCCACAGACTGTCGCTGCATCACTCCGTATGCCTCACGCTCAATCGGTACAAACTTTCCATCCTTGATAGCACCTTTTCCGTCAATCGGCTCGCCAAGAGCGTTCACTACACGGCCAACCATCGCATCAGAAACGGGAATGGAAAGAACGCGACCCGTTGATTTTGCGAGCATCCCCTCGCCAATCAGGCTGGAGTCACCCAAAACCACCGCCTTCACACTATCCTCTTCGAGGTTCAACACGAGTCCGAACACTGCCGCGCCACCGAGCGAATCGGCAAGTGGTTTTCCTGAATCAGTTTGAAATTCGATAACCTCGCTCATCACTGCCTGCGAGAGACCGTCAATGGAAACCACGCCGTCTCCCACCGCAACCACACGCCCCACATGCGACGCTTCGCCCTTCGGTGCAATCAGTTCAATCTCGCGGATGATCTTGTCGATGATAGTTTTGTCAGCCATGGTTCTTACGCGGTCGCGCGGTTATATAAATCTTGTAAATGCTTTTTAAATGACGCATCGGTGAACACATCGCCCACACGTGCCTGATATCCTCCCACAATCGTCTCATCCACAATCACAGGCGCAGCCTCGAGTCCTGTTGCTTTGCGGGCCGCAGCCTCGGCGTCTGCTGTTGCCACAACGATCTGTGCATGCGGCTGTTTGCTGGCGCGCAGTGCCTCTCGTGCAAGGAGTGCACGTACTTTCGGCAAAAGCTTCATGCGCCCACGTGCACGCAATGCATCAGCAAAGAGCGAGACCGCGCGTTGTGGGTCGGTTGTGTGGGCAGTGTGCATCAAGGCGTGCGTGTAATTCTCGGGCATACTAGTTTTTCCCCTGCAGAATCTTTTCAGCAGCAAGCACAGCGGCCTTGGCAATCGCCGCATCACTTTCTTTCATTGCCGCCACCTTCAACGCCTCGGCTCGTTCTGCAGCTTCTTTCACTACAGCATCAGCTCGCTCCTTCGCCACGCGCTCGATATCCGCACCTCTCGTAACCGCGTGTTCTCGCGCATGAGACACGATTCCTTCTGCCTCCAATGCCGCCTTACCCACGAGTGAGCGGGACTCTGCCTCCGCAGTAGCCAGACGCTCTTTTGCGTCCGCTGCATCCTGTACACCCTTTGCTACCAGTGCCTTGCGTTCATCGAGCATCTTCATGACCGGTGTGTACAAGAGGTAGCTGAGTGCTGCGAGGAGCACCCCAAAGTTCACTGCCTGTACGACGAGCAGTTTCCAGTTAACGCCGAACGTGGTGAAAAATTCTCCCATGGTGATTCGGGCCAAAGCCCAAGTGCACTACTATACGAACTTGATGATGAATGAAACCACGATTGCCAAGATACCAAGCGCTTCGGCAAAAGCGATAGCGAGGATCATGTTTGATGCAATTTTTCCAGAAGCTTCTGGGTTACGGCCGATGGCCTCCATGGCGCGGCTACCAATCATACCGATACCAATAGCTGGACCAAGAACACCGAAACCAGCTGCGATTGCCATACCAATAAGTTTTGTTGATTCTATATCCATATGCAGTTGTATTGTCCTAGAAACATTACTCAACTCAATAATAAAAGACGGGTTGATTCTAACACGCACCCGGCCTACTGCCTAGAAGGCACGGTACCTACTGGGCACAAAAATAACCACATTCAGCGTGCTTGCATAAACGTCTGTATGTGGTATAATACTGGTGGTTACAACCGTGTAGGAGCTTGTGCAATATGACGACTTTTGCTGTCGCGTTCGACCTCGTGGGAACCCCCGCTCGTCACCACAAGGAGGGCCGCTGCTGCATCGTCTGCAGTGGCCGCCTCTCCAAGTACAACGCAGGTGTTGCGTGCCAGCGTCACCCCGCGGAAAAGGTCGAGACGGCAATGAGGGCGGCCGGCATGCCGGTACGGAAGATTCCGCACGTCGTGAAAAACGTGCGTCCTCCGGCCCATGCTAGCCGCCGCTAAGCAGTACCCACACGAAACCACCAGGGCGCAGACTTTCAGTCTGCGCCCTTCGCTTGTGTTCATAATAAAAAGAAGTGACCCACGCATCAGCTGCGTGGGTCAAAATTCGTGGTCAGGGTGTGGCGATAAATCTTTGCGTGCACGATTCCCGAGCGCGACACTCTGCGGAACCTCACCTATGTGGTATTCCCTTTACTGTCGGCGACTCGTCCCCGACAAACTCACTCAGAATCTGAGCAAGAAGGTTATTCCCCACCACCACCGAGTCACACGGACACGGCTTAACCTGAAGGCGCGGACGCCTCTCATTCCTCCTAGGAAAGAACTGACCAGGCGCGAGTATAGCCCTGGGCTCTGGAGCACGCAACTCTAGTGAGCCGCGTGAGGATCGGTGACTGCCAACTTGATGAAGAAGAGGGTGAGCAGTGTGAAAATAGCGGCCTGTACGAAACCAACAAAGAGCTCGAATGCGATCAATCCACTCGGCACAATGTATGGCAGGAAGAAAATAGCTACACCAATCAGCACTTCACCGGCAAAGATGTTACCGAATAGACGGAATGAAAACGACACCAAGCGTGCCAGCTCGCCCACCAATTCGATAATACCCACGAAGAAGTTTACCGGTGAGCTGAAGTTAATGAACTTGCCCGCGTACGCAAAAAAGCCCAGCGTAATAATGCCGAGGAACTCAATAACCAAAACCACAATAATCGTCAGTGCGAGTGTTACGTTTAAATCAGTATTTACGCTGCGGAAAAGCGGGTGGAACGTTTCGCCATGGCCAGCTGGGTCGGGATGATAGAAACCAACAGATCCAACGCCGGGCACAAACTCAAGCGCGTTTGAAAAAAAGATAAAGAGGAACAACGTGAGCAAGAGTGGCAATACTTTGCGCGCAAGCGAATCGTTTTCAAGTGTATCCCGCACGAATCCATGAATGAACTCAATCACCTCTTCAAACAACAACTGCAGTTTCCCCGGAACCAGAGAAAGTTTGCGTCGCACCAACCACGCAAGGGTGATGAGGACCGCCATAACTACCCACGCGGTAATGAGCGTGTTGGTGATAGGGATACCCATAAAGGTACCCAGTCGCTCGGCCGCGAGCGCCACGTGGATACCCGAGTGTGACGCCTCGGGTGCATGTTCGGCGATGGCAGTTGCT
>JAGOVW010000053.1 GCA_018060545.1 Minisyncoccota bacterium | reverse complement strand
GGTAGTGCTGCTGCTTTTGGCCTTGTGGCAACGCTACAAACATTTCATTCTCTCGCCTTCCAACCACCGCCAGTGGACTAAAGATCAAGAAACGCTCCAAGGGGCAACCTTTGACGCGCAGGGGAAGACGGTCACCATACACAATGTGCGCGACTCGGTGTACGCACTTAATACCAATGGTGAAGAGTACGAGGTGCGCCACTTAGACATGACCTATAATCTGGACGACGTAGAGCGCCTGTGGTTCATAGAATCAGTATTTGGCCCTTTGGCGGCACACGTGTTTTTCTCTTTTGAATTTAAAGATGGTCGCTGCTTGCCAATTTCCATCGAAATTCGCAAGCGTGTTGATGTGGTTTTTGGTTGGAAGATTTTATTCCGCCCCGTCGAGCTCATGTACATCGCCGCAACTGAAGCAGACGTGCTGCGCACCCGCATCTGTGATCGCACCGCCGAGGCCGTTTCGATTTTTGAAATGAAGGTCCCAAAAAAACACATCCGCGCCGTTTTGGTAGACATGCTGACACGTATGGACGAACTGCGGGAGCGCCCAGTCTTTTACGACTTGATCGCCGAGAATTGCACATCACTACCACTCTGGCACCTGCGCCGCGTATGGAAAGAGAGCAAACTTCCCTTGTGGCACCACAGCTATCTCTTTACCGCTCGAGCATCGCAGCTTCTGAAGGCTGTAGGGCTGGTAGGCGAACCACTCTCCTACAACAAGACGCTCGTCTGCCCTGTCTCCCGTGAAGATTTCTCTCGAATGCTACGCTCGGAAAATCCTCTCCCAACGGCGTAATCGTTGACGCAGCCCAGCACAGAAGGCATGCTGCGCGCAGTTGTTCTCTGACACGGAGCTTTCCGATGCATGACGTAGTAATTACAGGCACGAGCCTGCTCTCCGCAGCAGGTCATCTCGAGGCAACGTGGCGCGCGCTTCTAAAAAAACGCACGCACCACAAGCCATGCACTTCAACGACGGGGAAGCGGGCGTGCACATGCGAATTAGGCGACCACTTCGCCTTTCACACGGGCAATTTGCCCAAGAAAATTCGCACGCTCGACCGCAGTGTGCAAGCCGCGGTTGCAGTCGCCGATGCTGCCATTCGTGACGCTGACCTTTCGGAAGTTGCTGGCGATAAAACGGGAGTGTTCGTCGGCAGCTCACGCTTCACCGACCACACCAAGAGCGCGTATCAGCACACGCTTAATATTGGAGGACTTCTGCCTCGTGATGCACTCATCCAGAGTCTCGCTTTGGCCCCTGCCTTTTGGGTGGCGAAACAGTTCGGCATCACTGGCGTTACCGAAATGGTGAGCAGCGCCTGCACTGGGTCCCTGCAAGCGCTCATGGATGCCAGCAACCAGTTGAAGCTGGGCTACATCCAGAAAGCAATTGTCATCGGCGTGGAAACCAGCCTCACCGAGCTGTGTGTAGAACAATTTGCACAACTCGGTGTGTGTTCACCTTCTGGTCGTTGCCTGCCGTTTGATCGCGCACGCGATGGAACTATAGCGGGTGAAGGCGCGGCAGCGCTTGTGCTTGAAACATTTGACCACGCACATCGCCGCGGTGCGCGCGTCATTGCACGCGTGCGAGGGTACGCATCCGTTAACGATGGTTTTGCGTATGCAAACGACCCTTCAGGGACAGGCATACAACGCGCTATCGAGACGGCGCTGCACCGCGCATGGCTCATGCCACAGCAAATATGCGTGGCGAATGTACATGCACCGGGCACTGTCGCGGGAGACATTGGCGAAGGACAAGCGCTTGCGCGAATACTTCCGCACAGCACTCCTGTGTACTCGGTAAAACCCTTAATCGGCCACTGCAACGGTGCCGCAAGCGCCATGGAATTGGTGCTTGGTCTGCAGGGCCTCCTGTCCGAAACGGTTCCTGGAAACTACCTTTCAGAACAGGACCCTGCGTGTGGAAATATATTTCTCCCACGAGAAACTCTGAACCGACCGCAAAACGTACTACTTAAGACTTCCTCGGGAATTGGGGGTGTCCATGCGGCAGCACTGTTTAGTTCAGTGTAGGCCGTCAGAAGGGCGCACGCTTTGCGTGCGCCCTTTCCTATACCCGAGCAATTACTACAGAGCCGTATGACCAAATGGCACGCTGTGCTTTTCCGCTTCTGCTGCAATCCGCTCCATAGCGGCTACCACAGCCACCGGATTTTTTCCCGCTGTTGTTTCATTTGAAAGCATGACCGCATCAGCACCCGTAATCACGGCAAACGCCACGTCCGTTACATCAGCACGAGAAGGCCGATCCCCTTCAATCATGGAGGTCATCATTTCCGTTGCTACGATTACCGGTTTCCCTAATGCGCGCGCCAGAATGGTGATGCGGTGCTGCACAAAAGGTACCTGCTCCCACGGGAGTGCACTTCCTAAATCTCCTCGCGCAATCATGATGCCATCTGCGGCATTGATAATCGCTTCGATATGCTCGACTGCCTCAGGTCGTTCAATTTTGGCGATGATACGCGCAGTGCTGTGATGCTCTGCAAGTACCGCGCGCAGCTCTTCCACATCGGATGCGCCACCCACATATGAGAGCGCAAAGTATTCTACCGACTCTGAAACACCCATTGCGATATCAGTGCGATCTTTCTCAGTGAGCAAACTTCCTTCATGCTCACCGAAGTGATGCTCACTTCCCTCCTGTACGCGTGGCCCTGCTAAATCGCACAAAATAGGCACATGCTTGCCCAACGCGGTTGCTTCCGCACGCACGTCATGAATAAATCGGCGATGCTCCGTTTCAGGCCCCCACGCAAGGTTCAGTCGTGCCACATCCATCCCTGCTGCAATCATTGCGTTCAGCGTGGCTGGCGCTTCTGATGCGGGGCCCAGGGTCGCGACTATTTGCGTTCGTGAGTTAGATAGTTGTTGGTTCATAGAGTTCAATGAGGTGCTGATATTTTACACGACGCTCGGGCGCACTCGGTGCCCCTGCCTTCAAGCCAAGTGCTCCAAAGGCGAAGGCCACATCCGCTATAAAAGGATCCATAGTCTCGCCACTGCGATGAGAAACAATGCAGTGCACTCCTGCGGCCCGTGCCGCTTGCATTGCCGCGAGTGTTTCAGACAAGGTACCTACTTGATTTGGTTTTATGATGACCGCCTTGATAGCGCCGGCATTCCCTGCCCGTGTTATCGCATCTGCACTAGTGGTAGTGAGGTCATCGCCAATCACCACAACACTCGGATGTGCTTTCTGAAATGCAGTGAATGCAGGCAAGTCATCTTCATGAAATGGATCTTCGATAAAAGCGAGCTGTTGCTGTGCAATTAACGCGTCGTACTGTGTAGAAAGCTGCGCAGTATCGCAGCGCACGCCACACAAATCGTACACACCATCGGTGAAAAAGGAACTTGCAGCCATATCACTCCCTGTGAAAACGCGCTCGGCCGCATCGGCTTTCTTTACGGCACGCAGCAATACATCAAACGCAGTTGCTGCTGTCTCTACCGGGAACACTACGCCTCCTTCATCCCCCATGGTAAAAGCGCGCTGCTCTTCAGCAAGGAGATCATGCAACGCACGTTCCACGCGCTCAGCCACATCAAAAGCGGCTTTCGGATCTTCATCACGCGTTACAATCTGATGCTCTTGTATGGAACTGCCGCCTTCTGCATGCTTACCTCCATTAATAAGGTTCACAAACAAATGTGGGGCGTGCCGCGACCGTGGGATATCAGCTAGTTCTCGCAGATGCATCGGGAGCTTTATTCCTTTCGACGCTGCCGCAAGACGTGCCACCGCGACTGAAACACCAATGAGCACGTTGCCACCGAGATGTTCCTTCAGCTCGGTCCCATCAAGAGCCAGTAGCGTCTCATCTACCAAGTGTTGTTTTTCTGCGTCTCTCCCCTTCAAGGCCGGTACGATCTCCTCTGCAATAAGATGGATGGCACGCTGCATTCCACCATCAGCATCACGCAACTCGTGTGCCTCGCGACTCCCGGTGGACGCACCACTGGGAACCTCAAAACTTCCTTCATACTCACCCGCACGCACGACAACCCGCAGCGTGGGTCGCTTGCGCGAATCCTGAATCTGGAATCCCTCTATAGAATCTATGCAGGTAGACATGGTGTTCGCATTTACGGGGTAAGTAATACAAATATATCCGACACGTTTGCTTCAACAGTGCCGGTCTTTAATAGCTCATGCACACTGGCAAGCGCACCTGCCGAATTGCCTGCCGCAAGATACTCATCACTCTGTATGGAGGCACTCGCCAGTGCCTGCTTCGTTGCAGCATCAACCACCGCACCCGCATACTCACTGTTGTCGTGCCCGTCTGATGCGGATCCCACAAACACCTGTGTTCCGGTCAGCCTTCTCACGGCCGTAAGCGCGGTGGCACTTGCCCTGCCACCAATCCCGTCTGCATGCGGAGGTACAACCAGCCGAGGCTCACCACCAAAGCACACCACACTGTGCAGCACGGCAGCGCGCATCATGCAGTCAAGAGC
>JAGOVW010000004.1 GCA_018060545.1 Minisyncoccota bacterium | reverse complement strand
GTGTACTATTCTGGCGGATCCCGAAAGGGCCATCCAATCTAGAGTCCTACAGAGGAATAGAGAACGATGCGAAACAGAGTCATTGGTGCGCTTGGCGCACTACTTCTGAGCACCATGGGTGCTCATGCTCAGAACCTGAAGGCGGCGCCGACTGTCGTGGCCGCCGACGCGGAGCTGAAGAAAATCTGTGGCGGTGGGGACCCGAAAGGGTCTGTCTACTCCAAGGACTATGTCCCACACATCATTAAAGTGATGGAAGGGAATAGGCTCACGGGGTATGTGCGCTGCGGAGATACCGACGCTACCATCCACAACGCAGAACTCATTACCGCGAACCCGGCATGGCTCGCCGTCGGCCAGCTGGATATTCTCCGGCAGCTCAATGGGCAGGCGATTCCGGATCAGAAGGACAAGAAGTACGCGTTCACGGTGCTGCACCAGAACATCGGCCCCGAGTGCCTCTACCTGGTCACCAAGGAGAAGACGTACACCACGTTCGGCCACGTGCGCGGCAACGGCTTCGACCTCACGGTTCTGACCGGTGGGCAGAAGTCTGGCTCCTTCGGGACTTGGAAAATTCTGCAATCGGTGTTCAGTGATCTTGCTGAGATTCCTGTCGAGCACATCGGCAGCGCCGACAAGATCGTGGATGCGGTTGCGGAGCGGCAGGCGGCGTTCGGTTTCTTCGTGATGCGGCCTGATCCGGCGTCTGAGACGTTCATCAAGATCAAATCGAAAGGCTTGAACTTGGTGCCGGTGATCGACGATGCTCTCTCAGGAACGTACACCTACTTGCAGCTGAAAGTTGCATCTGGTGGATGGGTTACTGGCAAGCCGGTCTTTCACACCACCGCATGCACGTCGGTCGCACTCATTACCGGTGACCCGAAGATGGTCGCGGCAGACAATCGCCGCGTGCTCCAGCGAGTGAATGCGACGATTGCGCGCATGAAGGACGTGCCCGCAACTGATCTGCGTCCCGGCCTCGTGTCCTGGAAGGACATGTGGGATGACATGAAGGAGGTTGGCGCCGAAAAGGTGGCAGACCTCCTCGAGTCGTCGAAGCGTGCCCTCGAGAATGCCCGAAAGTAAGGCGTTCTTGTCGTGAGTATATGGCGGCTGATCCTTTGGATCAGCCGCTATCTTTGTATCCATTTTTGTGCCATAATTTGTTCGGTAGCAACCATGGAGGTGTGTATGAAATGGTTTGTTGGCAAATGGCTGGCCCACGCAATGGGTGGTGCCGTTGCCTCGTTTATCGTCGAGCTCTTTAAGGGCTGGAAACAAGGTGCGCGCTATCCGCTGTATCGCGCATGGAGGTACACGCGCGAACATCGGTGGGTGCAGATCCTGATGGGGGCATTCGTCGCGTTGGCACTTTTTGAAGCAGCAGGCGGATCGCTCGAACGGCTGGCAGGAAGTGTCACCAACGTGGCATTTGCTCTCGCGTATGGTGGCGCTGCGATGGCATTGTACTTTTGGCCACTAACGCTGGGTGCGCTCATTACGGCCACGGTGTTGTGGTGGCGGCGGGCATAAGTTCAGTTTTGGTGTGTGAATGGGGGCGCCGCGCATCGCGCGGCGCCTTTCGATTTATGGGTTCACAAAAAGAGTCTTTTTTGCTATAGTGCCCCCACGCCTGAAGATGAGTTGGTACCCGCCCGAACGTACCGTTCGGTACGGGCGGGGAGCATTCAACTGAAATGCATTTTAAGGTGAAGGTTTGGTTAAAACATACGCACGCATAGCTCAGTTGGTAGAGCATTCGACTGATACTCGAAAGGTCCTAGGTTCGACCCCTAGTGCGTGCACAAAAACGAAGTTTTAGGCTTGCAAGCAACAGTCTGGGAGACTGTTGCGACTGGGGGTCGAAGGTCCGCAGTGGGCCCACACGCAGCAGCGTGGGGAGCGAGGAGCGGCACGCGAGTTTCTTGACGCCCTGCCTGGCCGGCAGGCAGGGTCGGCGACAAGAAAACTTGTGGGAGACATCCCTGGTGCGTTCAGAGATAGAAACCCTCAGAATAGATGCGGTAGAATTGAATATGTCTGCGAATGCTTGCAAAGTAAACTGGCCACTATCCGATCGATAAGAATAAGGTTGCGTGATGACAAGCGGCCCGACTACGTCGGGCCGCTTCTGTGTTTTCGTCTGCGAACTAGTCAGTTCAGTTTAAACTCCTTGTCCACAAAACCAATCTCGCGTGGAGTAATAAGTCGCGCATGCATGATGCGTACATGAGCGAGCTTCCCCTCAATATTGATTGTCCAATAATCGAGAAATTTCCGTAGTTTGGGAAATTGTGGATGCAGGTCGTAATCCTGCCACACATACACCTGCAGAATTTTTGGGAAATCAGGTAGTCGGTAGAGCAGCTCCGCGGTTGTGAGACTGAAGCCTTTGATCTGTGCCTGGAAGTCGCGATCATGCATAGCGATACTCCTTTGGGGCCTCTTGATAGATAATCGTATGTTGGCTTGTCACGCAAGGAGTATGTGGGTATGTGCATGCTGTGCCTCACATGGTAGGTTCAGTATAGGAAAAACAGGAGAGTGGCACATGGCAGTGAGCGGACTATCGGTCATCGTCGACACCCCCATACAGGACGGCGTCGAAGTACGTGAATTTGTAACGCTGCGCACCTGCACCATTGGTGCAGGTGCGCGTATCTACGAACGGGTGTCCTTGAAACGGTGCTCAGTCGGTGCTGGTGCCGAAATTAATGCGGGTACCTACGCCGAGCAAGTGCACATAGGCGCTGAAGTGCAAATTGGCCCGAATTGCTCGCTCGTCGGTGTGTGGCACCCCATCGGCATACACGGGGCAGCTAACGAAGACATACTGCGCGAGATCGTTCTTGAAACAGGGTGTCTGTTGGGCGCTGGAGTGATTGTGCTTCCTGGGGTAACTATCGGGAAGCGAGCGGTCATCGGTGCGGGAACGATGGTGGCAAAAGATGTGCCGGCAGAGACGATGGTGTACGGACCGCCAAGCGCACAGACGCGGATGACGCTTGCGGAGTATGTGGGGCGTGCGATGCGGAAAGATAATGTGAAGTAGAGAAAAAGGGCGAGCGCTACGCGCTCGCCCTTTCTGTGTGATATGCACCCGCGTGTCTAGCCATCTGTGCAGCGGCGTATAATGAAACATATGGCAGACATACTTTCGTTCACTATCGGCACGATTGTGCAGAGTGCAGGACTATTCATTGCATACTTTTTTGCAGCAGTATTTATATTTCTTATCCTACGGAAGTTACATTCGCTAAAAGTAACCGTCGCGCTTCTTTTTGTGTTTTTGGGTGTTTCGATTTTCTTCTACGCGCCAAACGGGCTCCCGCATGGTTTTGCGTACCCATTCTTTCTCAAAACGTACGGCCCAGCAGACGGCCCAGTATTACCGTTTAAAAATGTGGCTGATTTTTTCACGCATTTCAAAAATTTTGAGCGCGTCACTGACATTGCACGCAACCCAAATGACGTGCCGCTGCCGATAGATAGAGTGGGCACTACCACTGTTGAAATTAGCCTCACTGCAAAAGAGGTCATAGCCGAAATGGCGCCAGGAGTTTTCATAAACTACTGGACGTTTGACGGCACGGTCCCAGGGCCAATGCTTCGCGTTCGGGAAGGGGACACCGTTAAGCTTACGCTCAATAATGACCCCACCAGTCTGCATCACCACAACATCGATTTGCACGCAGTTACTGGCCCTGGCGGGGGTGCTGTCTCAACGATGGTTGCGCCAGGAGAAGGAAAAACAGTCACGTTCAAAGCACTGCACCCAGGACTTTTCGTGTACCACTGTGCGCACCCGAATGTTGCCAATCATATGACGCACGGCATGTACGGTCTTATTCTTGTTGAACCTGCTGAAGGGCTGAGCAAGGTGGATAAAGAGTATTACCTCATGCAAGGTGAGTTTTATACCGCAGGGCAAATGGGAAGAAAAGGGCTGCAGATTTTTGATCCACAAGCCATGCTCGATGGAAAGCCTCAATACATTGTGTTCAATGGCCGCGTCGGAGGTCTTAATGAAAAGATGGCCATGTCGACTGGTGAGACGGCGCGTTTCTATGTGGGGAATGGGGGAGTGAATCTGATTTCATCCTTCCACCTCATTGGTGAGGTCTTTGACCGCGTGTTCCCTGAGGCGGCAATCAGAGAACCACATGCAGACATACAGACTACGCTTGTTCCCGCCGGTGGAGCAACTGTTGCTGAATTTGATACCCAAGTACCAGGAAACTACGTGATTGTGGATCACGCCCTCTCGCGCTTGGATCGCGGTGCGTGGGGAGTGCTCAAGGTTTCCGGAGAACCTAATCCAGATGTCTACGACGGCGAAATTACTACCGGCCACGGGCACTAGCGCTTCTGCGCGTACACCGTGACCGAGCGTCGGCGGAATGCACGACCATTCTTCATATGGCCATGGGATTTGTGCACTTTGTGTACGATGAAATTAGGTTCGAGGAGGTCGTGCAGTTCCTGTTCACTAAAGACATGTTCCTCCACACCGATTTCAGGATGGATGTATGAGTGGGGCTCGGATCCAGGATGTTCGGCCAGGAGGCGGGCCGCATGTTCGTCGCCATTCAAGAGAAACGTTTTAAAGAAGTACCATCCATCAGGGCGCAGAACGCGCAAAATTTCTGCAAGCATCGCTTCGCGCTCTGCGTTTTTCAAAATGTGCGACACCATAGCGTCAATCACGATTGCCTGAGTTTTGTCTTTGAGAGGGAGTGGGTCTTTGATTGATCCTACGGCAAAGGTAAGTGGGAGTTCTTTTTCCTGCGCATGCGCTCGAGCCTGCACGATGGCTTCTTTGGCACTGTCTACGCCGTACCCTTTAAATCCGAAATGTTCGGATAGATAGATGAGGTTGCGACCGTTACCACACCCCAAGTCCACTGCTTGGCACAGGGGATTCAAGTACTTGCGACCATAGTCGCGTTCAAGAAAGCGGCAGAATTTTTCCAGGTCCTCACTAGGTTCGTGAGATAGTGCAAAGGTACCGCTTTTCGCGTACTCGCTATTCCAAAACTGGACTCCTTTGCGTTTGCGCTTCATGTTTGTATTATATCACAAATATGTAAAAAAGAAATACTCCACCATTGAAAACTACACCATCTTTGCTACACTCGCTCAAGTTTCAGCAAATAGGAGCATCTCCATGGAAGGCGTCGTTAAACGCTTTCGTAAGCACGGGTATGGCACCATCGAAACCGCGCACGGCAAACTATTTTTCTTCCGAGTGCCTAATGTCCGTCAAGACGAGGTAGTCGGCAGGCGAGTGGAGTTTGAGGTGGGCGCGCCCGCCCGCAACGGCAAAGACGCCGAAGCAAGAAGCGTGCGACTCGCTGACGGAAGCGAGTGGCCCATCTATGAAAAGCCAGTGCGTGACCCTGCCCACAATGGTCATGACGCGAGCGCAGCGCACACACATGTGGTAACGCTACTTCCCGGCGAGAATGCCGCTACGGTGCGGTCATTCGACGAAGGCAAAGGGTTTGGCTTTGCAGATCTGGATGGAGGAGAAAGCGCGCTGGTCAATGTCATGCAGGGACCGAAGCCTGTGCGTTATCCTCGCATCGGACAGCGAATCATTTTGACTGTAGAGACGCGACCGAAAGGTTTGCGCGCTAAAGAGTGGAGGTTCTACGAGTAAGTCTTTCACGTTTTGCCGCCGCAGCGAAGCTGCGGCGGTTCTCTTTTCATGGATCGCTTTTTGCCGTACACTCAGCCGAGTTCAGCAAGTAAAGGATACACCAACTATGAAAGCGCCACTCAACGAAACCAATCTCATCATCTTTGCAACAGGCGGCAAAGAGCCCGGCGAAGGTGGCTCGGGTATGGACAACCTCCTCAATCACATTGAGGCGGGCAACATCCCCGTGTCGCGCGTTTCCGTGGTGGGTAACTACGCCGGCGGTGGTGTCGAAACCAAGGCTCGCAAACACGGTGTGCACTTCGAACATTTCCCAAAGGCACTTCGTACTCCAGAAGGGCACGAAGCCCTGGTGGAACGGCTTGGCGGTGTGAATCATTTCGTGATGCTCTCGGGTTGCTTGTGGCTCGTACCAATGCGCGGTACGCCGCACGGCGATGAGTCAGGTCTTGACCCACGCTACGTGGTAAATATTCATCCTGGCCCGCTTTCGATCAAAGGAGACGATGGGCATCCGCGCTATGGTGGAGAGGGGATGTATGGACACTTCGTGCATGAACGCGTTATGGAAGATTACCGCGCAGGACGTGTGAAAGCGTCCGCGGTCACGATGCATTTTGTTACGAAGGAGTACGATAAAGGGCCGATCATTTTCGAGTGGCCCGTACCCATCATGCCGTGGGATACGCCAGAGACATTGGCGAAGGCGGTGAATGCTATGGAGCATCGCTTTCAGCCGTACGTGACGAAACTCGTGCTGGAGCGACACATCAGTTGGGATGGAGTTAATCCTAAATCACTTCGCATACCGAGCGGATACGATTTTCTTCCCGCTGCTGCGTAATGCCATGGACGCGCCCCATCTCGGGGCGCGTCCATATCTATTGATTTGACAGTACTATCGCACGGGCATACCCTACTTTGCAGTAGATTCGGTGCTGTGCCGAATCTGAGTACAAGGAGGTAGGTTCGCATGACGTCCGCACACATTCAACAAACCTCACCGTTGCCGGCCAAAAATGGCCACGACACCCAAGGTCTTGAAGTTCTGGAGTTACGTGGAATCATCAAGTGGTTCGACGCATCGAAGGGGTACGGATTCATCGTTCCAAACAACGGTCTGCCAGATGTGCTCTTGCACGTGACGTGCCTCAGAGCCGGCGGCTACCAAACCGCTTACGAGGGCGCAACGGTCGACTTTCAGGCGCTGAAACGCCCGAAAGGAATGCAGGCGTTTCGAATCATCAGCATGGACGAGACCACCGCCATCCACCCATCGCAGTTGCCGCAGCGAACCCATGTGGTCGTTGAAGCAACCAGTGACTGGGAGCGTGCGATGGTGAAGTGGTTCAACCGCGTGCGAGGGTTTGGTTTCCTCACACGTGGGGAAGGTACTCCCGACGTCTTTGTGCACATGGAAACCCTGCGGCGGTTTGGCTTTACCGAACTGCGTCCAGGGCAGATAGTGCAAGTGAAATGGGGAATGGGGTCGAAGGGGTGCATGGCCGCCGAACTGCGACCGGATGGGCAAGGAGGAATGCCGCGATAACTCGTTGGATGAATGGTCGCCGCGCACATTGCGCGGCGACTTCCTTTTTTGTGTCTTTTGTAAGACAATGCGAACCACTGGTGCTACGTGTGGGGCACACCCCTACACGTTGTATCAAGATGTGGGGGCACGTGGTGAAATTGGTATACACGTACGCTTCAGAAGCGTATGCCGCAAGGCTTGGAGGTTCAAGTCCTCTCGTGCCCACAAAACAAGAGAGCTGCATGCGACAGCATGCAGCGACTATTGTATTGTAGGGATACGGAAGACTTGAAAGCCGGAGCCGGTATACAAGACGAGCGCAACGAGTGCTTGTTGGCGAGGCGGGGTCGCGGAAATTTTGCAGAGCAAAATTATCCGTGACCAGGTCCTCTCGTGCCCACATGGAACAGTTCAATACTTTTTTTAGTGGAAAGCGGATTACCATGCTCGGCCTGGGTCTGTTGGGGCGCGGCGTAGGAGATGCAAAGTTCTTGGCGCAGTGCGGGGCGCATGTTCTCGTTACTGATAAAAAAACTAAAGAGGAACTCGCTTCTTCAGTTCAGCAGCTCGAAGAATTTCCTACCATTACCTTTCACCTGGGAGAGCATCGTGTAGAAGATTTCACCGATTGCGACATGGTGCTTAAGGCTGCGGGAGTTCCACTTGATTCACCGTATATTTCAGCAGCGCGCGATGCTGGTATTCCTGTGTACATGACCACAGCGCTGTTTGCGAAATTTGCAATGGAACGTGGCGTCACCGTGGTGGGTGTTACGGGAACACGTGGCAAATCCACTACAACACACCTCATTCACCACGTGCTCACCCAGGCAACCGGAGAGCTGTCTTCAGAAACAAAACGGCGCATTTTTATTGGGGGCAATGTTCGCGGCATGTCTACACTTGCTCTTCTTCCTGAAGTCGCGATGGGGGATATCGCCGTACTCGAGCTCGATTCGTGGCAGCTGCAAGGTTTTGGTGATCTGCATATAAGCCCGGACATTGCCGTGTTCACGAATCTTTTGCCCGACCATCAAAACTACTACCCCGATATGAATGCTTATTTTTTGGATAAGGCTAATATTTTTATGCACCAGCGAGCTGGTGATACGCTAGTATGCGGTGCTGCAATTGCCGAACAAATCCGTGTGATGAATCCACCGGTTCAGCCTCTGGTGGTAGAGGCGCTCCCTGAATCTGTGCCCCTCAGTATTCCCGGGACCCACAATAGGGAAAATGCAGGTCTAGCCAATGCTGCATTGGAGGCTCTCGGAGTCTCAATTAGGCACATCACAGAAGGGTTCGCTTCGTTTCCCGCCGTGGAAGGGAGGCTTGAGTTTCTGCGAGAAATTCATCACGTACAGGTATACAACGACAACAACGCAACCACACCGGATGCCACCATAGCGGGATTGCGAGCGCTTTCGCATGGCACTAAAAATATTGTCCTTATTATGGGCGGTTCAGACAAAGGGTTGGACATGAGTAATCTGCTCTATGAAATTGCCGGCACGTGCAAGCGCGTTATTCTCTTGAGCGGCACTGGTTCTTCCCGTGTGGCGCCCTTGATGCAAGATTACTCCATATACGATTCGCTTCCCGCAGCGGTCGAAGAGGCGCTGCGCGTCGCCGCTCCGGGCGATACCATTCTCTTCAGTCCCGCATTCGCCTCCTTTGGCATGTTTAAAAACGAGTACGAGCGTAATGACCAATTCGTTACGCTCATTAAAACGTATGACGCTTCCTAAAAAAGTACACATGGTGGGGATTGGTGGCATTGGCATGTCGGCACTGGCACAGCTCCTGGTGAGAAAAGGTGTCACGGTACGTGGGAACGACAGGGATGTATCGCCGACCACTGAGCTGCTTGAGTCGCAGGGTATTGCGGTGCACATCGGGCACAGTGCAGACGTTGTATCTGATGACATAGAACTCTTGGTGTACAGCGATGCGATTCCAAAAGATGGGCCGGAGCGCACGGCTGCCCGGGGTAAGGGCATTCCAGAGAAATCATACTTCGCTATGTTGGGGGAAGTAACGAAAGGGGTGCGTACTATCGCGGTGGCAGGTACGCATGGCAAGACCACGACGACCGGTATGCTCGCATACATGCTGAAGGAGGCAGGAGAGAACCCGAGCGCGATTGTCGGCTCAATTGTCCGTGATTTTGGTTCTAATTTTCTCCCTGGGCGCGACGACCTGTTAGTGGTGGAAGCGTGTGAATATAAAGATCACTTGCTCGAACTATCACCTGATATACTCGTGATCACGAACCTGGAACTTGATCACACCGATCATTTCCCGAATCTTGAAGCGCTTCAGGATACATTTAAAAAAGCAGTTGCACGAGTGCCTTCGTCAGGATTCATCATCGCCAACCCGCACGACGCCGCTGTTGCGGCGGTACTTGCTGCGGCTCAGGCACCAATCATTGATTACACCAAAGAGTCTGTACCTGAACTGCCACTCATTGGTGAATTTAACCGAGAGAACGCACGGGCAGCAAAAGCTGCTGCGCGGGCCGTATGTTCAGCGCTTGAAGATGCTGTGGCCGACAGGGCATTGCAATCCTTCAAAGGGTCATGGCGTCGCTTTGAGTACAAAGGGAAGTCTGCCGCGGGTGCGCTAGTGTATGACGACTATGCGCACCACCCGACAGCGGTACAGAAGACTATAGAGGCGGCTCGGGAGCGCTTCCCTGGTATGCGCGTTGTTGTAGCATTTCATCCTCACCTCTATTCACGTACGCGTGATTTTATGGACGAATTTGCGAAAGCTCTTGCTACTGCTGACGAGATTGTGCTGGCGCCTATTTATCCTGCCCGCGAGCAACCTATCGACGGAGTGACGAGTGAAAAGTTGGCAGAGAAAATTGTTGCGCTCGGCACCCCCGCACACGCCGCTACATCTTTCGATACGTTGTACGAGCATGTTACTGAAACCGGTCACTTGTCACCCGCAACCTTGTTTCTCACCATGGGCGCTGGCGACATCTATAAAGTTGCAGAGAAGCTTGCCTTACCTGAGGTAGTATAACTATATGAAAAAGAAGACCAAAAAGAAAAGCGCGATGAAATCTAAAGAGGTGTGGGTGGCCGTGTCCGGTGGGTTTGACCCCATTCACATAGGACATGTGCGGATGTTTCAGCGTGCAAAGAAGTACGGAACGCATCTTGTAGTAATTCTCAATAACGATGCGTGGCTGCGCACCAAAAAAGGATTTGCGTTTATGCCGGAAAAGGAGCGCGCAGAAATTATCAAAGCACTAGGGGCTGATCGCGTGTACATCACGAAACATGGCGATTCAGATCCTGACAGGACGGTGTGCAAAGCGTTGCGTGTCGTAAAGCCAGATATTTTTGCAAACGGTGGTGATCGAGGAAAAGGGAATACTCCTGAGTCCGATGTATGCAAGGAGATTGGTATTCGTATGGTGTTCGGGGTTGGACATGGTGGCAAGGTGCAATCTTCATCATGGCTCACTGATGCGGTGCGCAACCGAAACACTGCTTCACAGTAACGCCGAGCGCTTCGGTGTATTTCCGGTGGAGGGCAAGTTGCGGTATGCTTCCGTGGTGAATTACCGCGTACGAGGAGGAAAGCCGCTTTCAGGCACGATAGAGACGAATACGTCGAAGAACGCTGCTGTGGCATTACTTGCCGCATCGATGCTCAACAAAGGTACTACCACACTCACACGAATGCCTCACATAGAAGAGGTGAACCGGCTCATTGAGGTCATGCGCAGTATCGGAATCGAGGTGGTATGGGAAGGTGGCACGATGCGCATTACGCCTCCTGAGAAATTACGCATGCATGAGGTGGATGCGACAGCTGCGGGGCGCACGCGCTCTATTGCACTATTTGCAGGCGCGCTCGCTCACCGCGAAAGGGAATTTCTCATTCCTGTGGCAGGGGGATGCCACCTGGGGAACCGCAGTCTCACGGCGCACATTGATGGATTGCGCACGTTAGGTATTGATATGGAAGGCACCGAGGAAGGGTGGGTGGTAAAAAATAGAGATCGGCAGGCAGGTGAAGTGGTGATGTATGAAGCGTCGGACACAGGGGTTGAGAACATTCTTTTGGCCGCCGCAACCATTCCAGGAGTCACGACCATCCGCTTCGCACCAAGTAACTACATGGTGCAGGACTTGTGCGTGTTCTTGGAAGGACTAGGAGTCGCTATTGAAGGTATCGGGACATCAACACTGGTGGTGCATGGTGTGGCAGAAATCCATAAGGAGGCACATGGTGAACCGAGTGAAGATCCTATCGAAAGTATGTTCTTCTTTGCGCTTGCCGCTACAACAAAATCGCAGCTCACTATCAAGCGCTGCCCGATTGATTTCCTCGAGCTTGAGCTGCAGCATTTAAAGAAAATGGGTCTGACGATTGAGCGCGGCCCCGTGTATGTTGGCAACAATGGACGAGTTCGACTCTGTGATGTAACACTGTTCCCATCGACTCTCTACGCAGCGCCTGAAAAAATAGCGCCGCTTCCGTATCCTGGCATCAATATCGATAATCTTCCTTTTTTCGTGCCGGTTGCAACGCAGGCGGTGGGGCGCACACTGGTACACGATTGGGTGTATGAAAACCGTGCCATCTACTATACCGAAATGAATAAGTTGGGCGCTGACGTAGTGTTGGCAGACCCCCATCGCGTGTTCGTAAATGGCCCCACCAAATTGCACGCTGCTGAAGTGGATGCGCCACCTGCACTGAGGCCAGCAACCCTGTTACTGATCGGCATGCTCGCAGCGGAAGGTGAGTCACTCTTAAAAAATGTGTACCCCATTAATCGCGGGTATGAAAATTTACATGAGCGTTTAAAGACGTTGGGGGCAGATGTAGAAGCGGTGGAGACGAAAGGGGAGGGTGTATAAAAGGTCGCGCTCGGACCATGTGGTCCGGCGCGTATGGGTTGAGTGAGTGCGACCCTTTATGAGGCCACTTGCCGCCAGAGGTCGATAGTCAGCCAGCCACTTACTGCGACCATGGCGAAGCCGCAGACGGCGAGCGTTGCATATGCGAACTCGACCCAGGCCGATGGGCCTCGATAGGTGCTTGCGGCACCCAGCACCATGCACGTGGTGTACGTGCAGGCCACGAGGGTGAGCGTGGTTGCTATTGAGGCAAGGATAAGCGTACGCTCGCCGAGCTCTTCAGTGCCTTTTTGCTTGATGGGTGCGATCATTGAGTGTTCCCCTGTTGCATCCCTTCAAATTATGCCATATAATAAGGCTATATGCAAGGTAGACTCTCTATCGTCGCCACACCAATAGGCAACCTCGAAGACATTACCCTTCGTGCGTTGCGCGTCTTGAAAGAGGCCGACTATATTCTTGCGGAGGATACACGAGTGACGATGCGGCTACTCTCGCACTACGATTTGCATACTAAAGTGGTGCGTCTTGATGCTCACAAAGAGCGCGAGAGCGTTGGGCGCATTATTCAAGATCTGGAAGAAGGTAAGCACATTGCACTGGTTTCTGACGCGGGGACACCAACGGTCTCTGATCCAGGGGTTCGTTTGGTCTCCTATGCACGGGAAGCGGGCGTGCGCGTGGATGCTATCCCCGGGCCATCATCGCTTACTGCCGCACTTTCAATATCGGGTCTTCCTGCAGAAAATCTCTTGTTCCTGGGATTCGTTCCACACAAAAAAGGTCGGCAAACCTTTCTCAAGGGTGTGGTAGCGCACGAGGGTACTGCGGTTTTCTTTGAATCTACGCACCGCATCATGAAGTTGCTCAGCGAATTGTCGAGTTTGGTAGGTGATGAGCGGCACGTCGTGTTGGCCCGTGAGCTCACGAAGATGTACGAAGAGGTCCTTTCAGGGAGTCCAAGCGAGCTCTTGCTCAGATTGAGCTCAATGCCGGAGAAACAGAAGGGCGAGTTCGTGGTCCTGTTTTCGCCGGTACATAAAAAGTAGTATGCGCTCGCTCCGTGCACATTGCTCGAACGCGATGAGTGCAGGTATACTTCATCCCATGACGAAAGATGTACTCTTGATGCTTCTGGGTGGCTTTACCGCATTTCTCCCTTTCTTAGGTTTTCCAAATTCTTGGGACATGGTTATGTTTGTCATACTTGGTATGAGTGTGGTGTTTGTGGGAATAGCCGTCCGACGTTCGAGTCGTCTGCGTACGGAAGAGAGGATTCGATCTACGCAACAGCCATATGTACAGTAAGATAGCGGCGCTTTCGGGCGCTTTGCTTCTAGGGGGAGCCTTGTTTGCTCCAGAAAGTCTCATCCAGCATATTCCTCTGCCAGCATCTGCTACTTTTATGCGCGTGCGTGCAGCGCTGGGGCAAGTTGAGCCGGTGGTACCCGCAAAGCCCCTTCCCCCGCGCGTGGAACACATGGCAACACCAACACAGGTGAAGGCAGTGTACATGTCGCAATGCGCGGCCAGTTCGCAATCATTCCGAGACGAACTCTTCGAGCTGGCACGCACCACTGAAATAAACAGCATCATTGTAGACCTGAAAGACTACTCAGGCACTGTGGCATTCCCATCAGAAACGGCCATCCCTGATGGGAAAGGATGCACCGTTGATGATTTCCGCGACCTCGTGAAAGCTATGCATGCAGAGAACATCTACGTTATTGGGAGACTGACTGTATTCCAAGATCCGCTGTATACAAAAGTGCATCCAGACCAGGCGGTGCAGCGCAAAGGTGGTGGCGTGTGGCGCGATAACAAAGGGCTCGCGTTTGTAGACGTTGGTGCAACTGAGTATTGGGATCATGTGGTGAAGCTGGCTCGCGAAGCGCATGCACTTGGTGTCGATGAAATTAATTTCGATTACATTCGTTTTCCTTCAGACGGGCCTATGGCAGAAGCTGTGTACAGCAGAACGACTGCACCGAAACCGGAACAAGTAGAAAAGTTTTTCAAGTACCTTCATGAGCACATGAAGGTCGAACAGGATCAGCATATGCCGATTATCTCGGCAGATCTGTTTGGCATGACGACGACCAACCTAGACGATCTCTCCATAGGGCAAGTCCTCGAACGGGCCATGCCGTATTTTGACTACATTGCACCCATGGTCTATCCGTCGCACTACCCGCCACGATTTAACGGATGGGCAAATCCAAACTATCATGTGTATGGAGTCATCCACTTTGCAATGGAGCACGCCGTGCGGCGCACCGTTGCAACGACAACCCCAATTGGCTCTTTTGCATACGAGCGCATTGGTACCTCTACGCCAGCGGTGTATAGAAAGCCCTCGTATCCGGCGACCATGATGCGTCCTTGGCTGCAAGATTTCGACTATGGTGGCGACTATGGGCCCAAGGAAGTGCGTGACCAAATCCAAGCGACCTACGACGTAGGCCTTAATTCTTGGATGCTCTGGGCGCCAAGCAACCACTACACTAAAGCAGGGTTGTTGCCTGAATAACGTTGGATACACAGGTTTCAGTAACAACTTATCCACTGCTTGCGTGGCACAAGAACTACTGCATACTGGCGGCAGCTGGGCGCTTAGGAAAAGGTGAGTACCATGACCATGATGAGTGTGCGCGACTTTTTTCTCTTTGTCGGGATTCACGCGGTTATCCTCGTGGGTTTCTACTGGATAAGCGGCATCGTCGTGCAGCGAAACCTTGAGGCCGCCTTTGCTGAAGGGCGTGCGCAATATATCGCTGAACAGAAGAATCCGACGCCAGTACGTCCGCGTCCCGCTATCGCTTCGCTCGTGAAGCAGTAATGCGGATGACGCATTGATCGCAAGCGGCGCAGAAATGCGCCGCTTTGTCGTGTGCTGTACCCCACACCTGTCTCGCCACCGGAGTAGCTGCGAGTATACTATCGGTATGCCAGCCTGGATAAATGACCCAGAGCGCATTAACTATTTTGCGACAACACACACACGCGGACAGCACCGCGCTTTTGGTGTGCGTGCCAAAGATCGCGACAAACATTTCTATGTGATTGGTAAATCAGGTATGGGTAAATCAACCATGCTTGAAAACATGGCGATCCAAGATATTCAAAGTGGGGAAGGAGTGGTCTTTATTGACCCGCACGGCTCAACCGCAGAAAAGCTGCTCGACTTCATTCCTGAAGACCGCATTAAAGACACGCTCTATCTCGCACCTTTTGATACGGAATTCCCTTTAGGCTTCAACATTCTTGAAGATGTGGGGTACGACAACCGCCACAAAGTGGTCGCAGGACTCATGGGTGTGTTTGAGCGCATCTGGGCAGATTCATGGAGCGCCCGTATGCAGTACATTCTGCAGAACACACTGTTTGCGCTTCTCGAGTACCCAGGCGCCACCATTATTGACGTGAATCGCATGCTCGTGAACAAGGCCTTTCGGGCCGATGTGGTCGAATACATCACCGACCCTATTGTGGCGTCGTTTTGGAAAGAGGAGTTTGCAAACTATGGTGATCGCTATACACAAGAAGCGACGCCTGCAATTCAAAACAAGATTGGTCAGTTCGTTTCGAATCCGCTCATCCGCAACATTCTCGGGCAGCCAAAATCAACCTTTGATCTGCGAAAGATGATGGACGAACGCAAGATTGTCATTGTGAATCTCTCGAAAGGACGCATGGGTGAGGCTAATGCAGCACTTCTGGGAAGTATGCTCGTGATCAAGGTCTATCTGGCAGCGCTCTCTCGCGCTGAAGAACCTGCGCATGTCATGAAGACATTGCCGCAGTGTTATTTCTATGTGGATGAATTCCAAAACGTGGTGAACGAAGCGTTCGAAAATATTCTTTCTGAAGCTCGTAAGTATAAATTGTGTCTCACGATTGCAAACCAGTATATCGAGCAGATGCCCGAGGAGGTGCGCAATGCGGTGTTTGGAAACGTGGGGTCAACGGTAATTTTCCGTGTGGGCCCGATGGATGCGCAATTTTTAGAGCCTGTGTTTGCCCCCACATTTATCCCTGAGGACATGGTCGGACTTGGCCGTGGAGAGATTTACCTCACGCTCATGATTGACGGAGTTGGTTCTGCACCTTTTTCTGCACATACCATCCCTCCCATTGAAGAACCAGGCGTTTCGTTCAGAGAAGATATTATCAAGCATACGCGTGCGGCATATGGGCGACTGCGTGCCGATGTAGAAAAGGTTATTCGTGACGCAAACGAAAAGTGGCAGGAAGCGGCAAAATCGAAACACAAAGAAGATAGCTCAAAAGGGCCCGGGCAAAAAGGGCCGGGAGGGGTGCCGCGCTTTGGAGGTGGAAAGCCTTCGTTCGGAAATAACGATCGCCCTCGGCGAAGCGATGATCGGCCCCCGTATAGAAGCGACAGAAGTGACCGCCCGAGTGAGCGGCCACAAGAGCGGCCAATGCCACCAGCGGAGCCGATGCGGGAATCGGCACTTTCCGACGGGCCCCGCGAAAGTAGGGAACCTGCATCGTGGACAGAGGATCGGCATGAACCAGTGCCACCAGCGGTGAGGCCGCCGATGCCGCAGCAGAGTGCGCCACCGGTCGCACCACGCACTGAACGCACGGCGATGCAACCCGCACGTTCACCTGCGGACCTGTTGCGTTCAACCCAGCAGCGTCCGAACCATGCTCCACGTACGTCTGTGCCCGCATCAACGGCGGGCCCTGCACGACCCGCAGAGCGACCACAAGAAAAGCAGGAGAGAAACGCGCTCAAGGCAGCTATTGAAGCTGCTAAAGCACGGGCGCAAGCAGCAGATACTCAGAAGCCTGCGCCCGCACCGGCACAGGCTGCCCCTGCGCCACGTCCACCTGTTGCACGACCCACACATCCTTCAGCAGCGCCCGCTCCAGCACGTCCACAGGAAGGGCAACATCGGCAGCAAGAACGGCCGCAAAACAGGCAGGGTCCACAACCAGTACAGCCAGTGCGCGAGACTCCTGTTCCGCCTGTAGAACGGGCGCAAGAGCAGAGAAGCGATGTACGCGACACACCTGCACGTGCGAACACCCTTGCCTCAGATGATGATGTGGACCCGGAAACCGTGCGTCGGCTGCTGTATGGCGAATAGTATTCGCGCCATATTCATCTTTTTTACGATGGTTTTTGTCCCTTCTGCCGCGCATGCGCAGCTCCTCTTAAGTGAGGTCATGTTTGATTTGGAAGTAGGGTCAGACACGGGGCGAGAGTGGGTAGAGCTATTCAATAGCGGCTCACATGCAATCGATGTAACGACCTGGCGACTATTCGAAGCAGAAACGAATCACAAGTTTACGGAGTTCCAGGGAGGAGTGTCACTAGGATCAGGGGTGTACGCAGTGATTGCTGATAATCCTGCAAAGTTTCTCACCGATAATCCTTCTTACTCTGGCATGTTGCTCGATAGTGCGTTCAGTCTTTCGAATTCTGGTGAGCAGCTCGTGCTGCGCGACGCTGACCTCGTTGATCGGGATGCCGTCACGTATACCGCTGAAAGTGGCGCTGCAGGAGATGGGAGGACGCTGAGCCGTGTGGCAAGCAATAGTTCATCTTTTGTTGCCCAAGTATCCACTCCGGGATCGGGCACATTGGTGGTGTTGGGTGGTGGTGTTACAGGAGAGGAGGTAGACGACGAGGTGCCACCGACTGGTGAGGCAAATTCGGCAACGACAGGCACTGCCGTGGTGGGAGGTTCATCGTTTCCTGTAGAACCTCAGATATATGCGCACGCAGGGAAAGATCGCTTCGTGCTGGTCGGTGCTGATTCAATTTTTGAGGGAAAGGCGCTCTCAAAAGATGGAGAACTTTTGGAAGGGAATGGTGTTCGTTACGTCTGGAATTTCGGGGACGGTGCAGTGGGTGAAGGTGTCGTTGTGTCGCATCATTTTGCTCATCCAGGTGTGTACGTAGTAGTACTCGATGTATCGAGTGGTAAGTACGTGGGAACACACCGAATCACTGTTACTGCAGAGCAACCGCATCTCACCGTGAAGAGACTCGACGATGGTGCGGTGCAGATTTTAAATGCGAGCACGCGAGATATAGACCTATCGTTTTGGCATGTACGCGTCGGTGATATTTTTTTCACCATTCCGAAAAATACCATTTTGCTCAGAAGAGGAACCAGTACCCTTCGCCAGGACGCAACCAAACTGCCACCAGGACTACCAGCTCTCGTGTACCCAAATGGGCGTGAGGCATTGCTCGCTGAAGAGAGTGCCCCACCAGTCACGGTGACACCCGTTGCCAGCTCTCTTGGTTCGCCTATGACAAGTAAGGCAATGCCCGTGAGCGCATCATCGCGGAAGAATGGTAACGCGGCAGAGATAGTGCAGCAAGATAGTGTTGATGCACAAGAGGGTGCTCATGACATGGCAACAACAACTGAGTCATCGGTGGCGCAATCATCAGGGCAAGTGGCAAGCGCTGGCCACATCTTTGGATCATTGCCGCACTGGGGATGGATTGTTGCGCTGGTGGGTATGCTGAGCGTGGTGGGGGCAGGTCTTTTGTATGCGCTTCCTGTGGAAGTCAGAAGTGACGAGGCCACTGTTGCAGAAAGTGGAAAACACGATGACCCAGCGTACATTGATGCGTCGAAGTGGACCATCATTGATGCGGACGAAGAAGCACGGTAACCTCTCCTTATGGAGGGAAAAAAACTCATCGTGGTGACTGGTGGAGCCGGGTTTGTCGGCTCAAACTTGTGTGCTCGCCTTGCTGAGGCAGGGCACCAAGTTATTGCGCTCGACAGCCTCTTCGCGGGATCAGTGTCTGAAGTTCCTCATGGTGTGGAATTTCGCGTGGGACATACGAAAGATATCGACACACTCGTTCCGGAATCTCCTGATCTGGTATACCACTTGGGCGAATATGCTCGTGTCGAGCAGAGTCTTGAAGAAGATCCGAAACTCATTTGGGAAGCAAATAAAGTCGGCACCTTTGCAGTCGCCGATTTTTGCAGACGCAAGAAGGCAAAACTCGTGTACGCAGGATCGAGTACGAAATTTGGTGATGACGGAAAGGCGCGTGACGCGACACCGTATGGCTGGACGAAAGCAACCAACACCGAGCTCGTGCGCAATTTCGGCGAATGGTATGGACTCAACTATGCCATTACCTATTTCTACAATGTGTTTGGCAAGAACGAGCGGGCAGGCAGGTACGGTACGCTGATCGGCATCTTTAAAGGAATCTATAAACACGGCGGGTTACTCACCGTTACCTCGCCAGGGACGCAGCAACGTAACTTCACCCATGTAGACGATATCGTAGACGGTCTGATACTCGTGGGTGAGAAGGGCCAAGGCGACGGGTATGCACTCGGCAATGAAAAGGCGTATTCAATTTTGGAAGTGGCACGGCTGTTCAATCGGCAAATCGTGATGCTCCCGGAGCGTCGAGGAAACCGTATGACCTCTGGCATCGACACCTCAAAATCGCGAGCGCTCGGTTGGGAAGCAAAACGCTCGCTCGAAGATGACGTACACACTTTTTTACAACAAGAAGCCGGTACGGCTGCCCTGGGTTCGCGAGTGCTGGTGTTCACTACGGCATTTCATCCGGTAACTGGCCCCGCCGAGGAAGCGCTGTGTGATGTGATGCGGGCAATGCCTGAGGTACATTTTGATATCGTCACTGCAAGACTCACGAGCGAAGCGACCGAAGCAATGTGCCCCGTATCAAATGCCACCGTGCATCATGTAGGCTTTGGAAATCCTGTCGACAAGCTGCTGCTGCCGATTTTGGGCGCGCGTAAAGCTGCGCAGCTGCACCGCGAGCACCAGTATTCTTTTGCGTGGTCCTTGATGGCGAGCTACGCAGCGCTTGCAGCGCTCCTGTTAAAACAGTTCACGGGCTTACCGCTTTTGGTGACTCTAGCTGATCAGGACATTGCTACATCCTCGGTGACGCGCGGCATTCTGCGTTTCATTCTGCGCCGTGCGGATCAGGTGTACGCATCGACACCTCTCCAGGGCAAAACTGCGCAGGCGCTATCCAGTATGACGAAACTGCGCACCACCATGGGGGACGGAGATGCCTTCGCCAATCAACTTAGGTTTGTCTATGGGCAGTACCTCCAGAAGCGGATGGACAAGTAACACATGAAAAAAGTTCTTATTTTCAGCCTGGCTTATTTCCCCAAACACGTGGGAGGGGCGGAAGTTGCCATTAAAGAAATTACCGATCGCATTGATGATGTTGAGTTCCATGTGCTCACGAACAGATTCGACAGCACGCTGCCAAAAATGGAACGACTCGGAAATGTGTGGGTGCACCGCATTGGAGTTACCACACTAAACCCGTCTATGGCGGACTTAAAGAGATTTCCGCTGGTCTTGAATAAGCCACTCTTTCAATTCTGGGCCGTGTGGCATGCGGTACTGCTGCACCGTGTACATCATTTCGATGCCACGTGGGCAATGATGGCACACTCGACTGGGGTGCCTGCGGCGATGTTCAAAATATTTTTCCCGCGCGTGAAATACATTCTCAATTTGCAGGAAGGGGATCCGCCAGAGTACATCGAGGTAAAAATGCGCCCATTATGGCCGCTCTTTAGACGGGCCTTTACAGCCGCCGACGTAGTGCAGCCTCTATCAACCTTTCTCGCTACATGGGCGCGCCGCATGGGGTATCGAGGGCGCATAGAGGTCATTCCAAACGCCGTAGATACGGAGCGGTTTCATGCGGTCTCTCAAAAGGAGATTGAGGTGGCACAACAGAAGTGCAATCTTTCGGAAGGGTCGGTGATGTTGCTTACCACGTCCCGACTGGTGCAAAAAAATGCCGTTGATGATGTGATTCGTGCGATGCCGTATATAGACCCGCGGGTTACATTTGTTGTTGCGGGGACTGGTCCTGATGAGGCGATGCTCCGCGCACTTGCTGAAGAGATGGGCGTCGCAGAGAGAGTGCGTTTTATTGGAAATATCGAGCAAGAGCACATACCCGCGTACGTGCACGCGGCAGATGTATTTATTAGACCCTCTCGCTCTGAAGGGTTTGGTATTTCTTTCGTTGAAGCAATGGCGGCAGGTATTCCGGTGATTGCCACACAAGAAGGCGGGATTGCAGACTTTCTTTTTGATGAGAAACGCAATCCTGGTAAACAAACCACCGGCTGGGCGGTAGATAAAAATGCACCCGATCAAATTGCGGCGGCGGTTCGCGACATTCTGGCTCGGCCGGAAAAAGTAAAGGAAGTAGTGGAAACGGCACGCATGATGGTGATTGAAAAGTATGATTGGAAAGTGATCGCGCGCACCATGCGAGAGAAGGTCTTTACCCCCCTTCTTGGGGTGTAGTTGTGCACACTTGTGTTTTGGGTGTCCCCGAGTAGGATGAAGGCAGCTTCAATCCGAAGCGGAACGAGAAGGAGACTCGCATGTCTCAGAAGATTTCGACAGCTCGATTGCTGCAGCTCGAAGAGCAAATCAACGAGCAGCGCACAGAGCTCGAGCGCCTCCTCCTTCTACCACTCCACGGACCTCCACGAGCATAGCCTGATATAGGCGCACCTCCTGGAAGGTGTAGGCAATACTGAACGAGGCGCCTTGGCGCCTCGTCTCATTTCCCGTGCCGTCCTACCCAGCCCACCCTCAGTGCGCTACAGTGTACTCATGCAACGCTTGCGAGTGTGTGTGGCAACGGGCCTGTATCCTCCGGAAAGCGGTGGGCCAGCCACGCACACACGCATGATGGAAGAGTTTCTCCCAGAGGAAAACATCGCGGTGTCGGTGCTCCCATTTTCCACCGTGCGCCATTTGCCTCATGTGGTGCGACACGTCGTGTATTTCTTTCTGTGCATAAAACACTCTATAGGAGTAGATGTCGTCTTTGCACAGGACACCATGAGCGTGGGTCTGCCCGCAAGACTTGCGGCGGCGCTACTCCTCAAACCATTCATCGTACGAGTGCCAGGAGATCATGTCTGGGAGCAAGGGGTCGCTCGCTTCGGGGTGCAGCAATCGCTCGACGAATTTCCACGGTGGCCTCTGCGGCCGTACCTTTTTTTCTTGCGCCTGCTTCAGAAAGTGGTGCTTTTTCGCGCGCATGTGCTCGTCCCTAGTGCATACCTTAGAGGAATCGTAGAAAAATGGGGAGTGTCGCCCACGCGTGTGCAGTTGATTTACAACGGCATTTCGTTTGCGGATTACGGCGCCTGCAAGATAGATGCTGCCTCGCATCCTTTGGTGGTGGTATTGGGAAGGCTTGTTGCGTGGAAGAAGGTGGATCAGGTTATTGACGCTGTGGCTCAGCTTCCTGGATCCCACCTGCACATCATTGGTGATGGTCCCGAGCGCGCACTGCTTGAACAGCGCAGTGTTGATAGGGATACCGAAGATCGCGTGCATTTTTTTGGACAGCTTCCACACGATGAGGCGCTCATGCGGGTAGCCGCTGCAGATATGTTTGTACTAAATTCCACATACGAAGGGTTCTCGCATACGCTCGTGGAAGCCATGCACAGCGGTGTTCCGATTATTGCCACCGACATACCAGGAAATCGTGAAGCAGCAGGGGATACGGTGCAGTACGTGCTACCCGGAGAAAATGCTGATGATCTTGTGCGCGCCATGCAGCATATGCTTCAACACCCTGCAGACAGTGCAGAGCGTGTGCTTGTGGCTAAACAGAAAGCAGCGTCATTTTCCACGGAACACGTCGCGCGCGAGCTCGCCCGATACATTCGAACCATATGCACCTCGTAGCTTTTTCTACAGATAGAAAGATTCTTTCGGGCGAGACGCCTCTCCAAATCGCATACGCCTCACATTTTGACTCATACACGATAGTGGTGGGATCTAAAGGCTTACGTGCCGCAGGACGACGCACGTTTGCACATAATGCACAGGCCATCGGGCTTACGTGGAAGGTGCTCTTCTCACGAGAGTTTTGGCGCATAGTAAAACGGACGGACATTATTTCTTCGCAAGATCCATTTGAGGCAGGTTTGTTTGCGTTAGTGATCGCACTGCTGTTGCGCAAACCACTGCACCTCCAGATTCATACTGACCTGTTTTCTGCCGAGTTTGCGCAGGTGCACCGTGGAAATTTTTGGCGACAAAAAGTGGCACGGTATGTGTTGGCTCGGGCCGCACGGATACGCGTGGTTTCGCAGAAGCTCAAAGGAAAACTGGTGGCGACAGGTGTGCGTGTACCCGTTACAGTACTTCCTATTTTTGTTGATCTCAGTAGATTTAAAGATCTGGCACGTACCAAGCATCCTCGCTTTAAAATCAACCTCTTGATGCTCGGCAGACTTGAAGCAGAGAAACGCTTCGAAGAGGGGATCCAGGCGCTGGCGCTGTTGCGCGCGCACGGGCACGATGCAGGGCTCACCATAGTGGGTTCGGGCCGACAGCATGCCCATTTGGTGGCGGAAGCACGGAAACACAAGGTGGATGGGTTTGTGGAAATGGTGGGGCAAACCAGCGATGTGGTTCCGTATTTGGCGCGTGCGGAGGTGCTCTTGGTGCCCTCGGCCTATGAAGGCTATGGCTTGGTCATTATCGAGGCGCTCGCTTCGGGGGTGCCCGTTATTTCGACTGACGTGGGTATAGCGAAGGAGATGGGAGCCATCATTGCCCCGCACGAAGACTTTGCCGCTACCGTGCTTTCTTGGGCGAGCAGTGGGCCGCGCCGTGGGGAATTGCACAGCTACCCATATGCCAATCAAAAAGAGTATGTGGATGCGTGGGTCGCCGACGTTCATGCAACCGCCCAACCTCGCAGCATGTAAGAAATCTGCTAGACTCTACCCACATGGATTTTAGCGAAGCAGACCAGCGTTTTAAGCCCGTTGAAACGTCACGCGTGTTCAATCGCATCTTAGACGATCTCGATTTGCGCACGAAGCGAGTACTCGATTTGGGGTGTGGCTACGGCGAATACTTAGTGAAATTTGGAAAGGGTAGTGTGGGCGTTACCACGACGCCGCACGAAGTGGCGTACGGCGCAACACGAGGACTTTCGATTATCGAAGGAAATGTCGAGCGCATCGAAGACATCCCACTCACGGGGCAGTTTGATGCTATCTGGGCAAATAATCTTTTCGAACACCTGCTCTCACCACACTCATTTCTCATGCACCTGAAAACCGTTGCTGCAGACGATGCAGTGTTGGTGTTGGGCGTCCCCGTGATACCACGTGTGGCGTCACTCATGCGTCTGAATAAATTCCGCGGCGCACTCGCCCATGCACACGTCAATTTCTTCACCCGAGACAGCTTGCGACTCACGGTTGAACGTGCGGGATGGACGGTGGACGCTGTGCGCCCGTTTGTGTCATCCTCACCTATGCTCGATCATATCTACGGCGCATACATTCCTCATCTGTATGTAGTGGCCCGCAACAATCCACAGTTCCACTACCACGAAAAAAAGTTGAAAGAGTGGGTTCACGATCCACTGTATAAGCCACTACTTGAGATTGCAGGGCAGGAGAGTTTGGTGGAGTAGATTGCACTTCCGCCTCTTGCATAATGAGCTTTTTTGATGCACAGTGTTTTCGGCAACAGTGCCCCAAAGAATGAGGAGTTTCCGATGAGTATTCGTGGTATGGCTGCGGTTTTGGAAGAAGCAAAAGTGGTCCTTCGACAGCACGGCAATCCAGCCCCGACCGAGGATGATGCGCTCGCCGCTCTGCGGCGCCTACTCGAGGAGAGCAAGAAGGTTCTGAATGAAGGCGATAGCGGCCCCACGTCGGCCCGCTACGTTGTCTGCCAAGCCTTTGGCTGGCCTTCCCAACACGCGTCCCGCAAGGCCGCCTGATGGGGCCCAATTCTGCCCCCGCCAGCTATTGCTGGCGGGGGCACGACTTTATCGCTAGGATGGACACATGAGTATTGGCTTTATTGGGCAAGGGTTCATTGGCAAAAACTACGCTGATGACTTTGAGGAGCGCGGCCTTTCCATTGTGCGCTATGGGCTCGAAAAGGAATATGCGGGGAACAAAGAAGCGATTGGTGTGTGCAATGTGGTATTTATCGCGGTCCCTACACCGACGACCCCCAAAGGTTTTGACGATTCGATTTTGCGTAGCGCTCTTGGTTTATTGAAGGACGGGGCAATTGCAGTAATAAAATCAACCGTCACGATGGGTACGACCGAGGCCCTGCAGAAAGATTTTCCACATCTGCTGGTGCTGCACTCGCCAGAATTTTTGCGTGAAAAGCATGCCGCGTACGATGCACGTCATCCCGAAAGAAACATCATTGGCATTCCTGAAAACTCACGACGCTTCAAGCAAGCAGCCGAGCGCGTGCTGGCGCTCTTGCCACGCGCACCGTATCAAAAAATCATGCCCGCACGCGCAGCTGAATTAACTAAATATGCGGGGAATTGTTTTCTGATGACGAAAGTGGTGTTTATGAACGCGCTTTACAACCTGGCACAGGAAGAAGGGGTGGTGTGGCATGAATTGGCAGACGCCATGCGTGCTGATCCGCGCATTGGGGCATCGCACCTAGAACCGGTGCACGAGAGTGGACACGGCGGCGGCGCTAAGCGCGGTGCGGGAGGGCACTGCTTCATTAAAGATTTTGCCGCGTTTGTTGATCGCTATGCGCGCACGGGTGATGAGGCAGGAGTGCGTTTTCTTGAGGCCATAGAGATCCAGAATGTGCAGCTTTTGGTAGGGAGTGGAAAAGATATTGATTTGGTGCACGGGGTGTATGGCAAAACGATGCGCCCAAAGAAGCGACGCATTGTGGAGAGACAGAAAAAGCGCGGCAAGGCTGCATAATGTATCTCTATGCGCCTTCTTGTGTACACACAAATCGTAGACAGTACGGATCCAATCCTCGGTTTTTTTCACCGATGGATTGAGGTATTGGCTGCACGAGTCGAGCACATCACTGTCGTGTGTTTGAAAACGGGGCAGCACTCACTTCCTTCGAACGTGCAGGTGCTCTCTTTGGGGAAAGAGCGCGGTGTATCACGCATGGTCTACGGGTGGCGTTTTTATGCGTACCTATGGCAACTGCGCGGCACCTACGATGCCGTATTTGTGCACATGAACCAAGAGTATGTCTTGATGGGTGCGCCGCTGTGGAAGTTGGGGCGGACACCGCTGTACCTCTGGCGCAATCACTATGCCGGGTCTTGGCTCACGCGCCTCGCCAGCTCTGTGTGCACGAAAGTGTTCTACACCTCGCAATCGTCTTTTACTGCACAATTTCCCCATGCTGTGCGTATGCCGGTGGGGGTAGATCTGGCCCGTTTTAGCACTTCTCAATCAGAAGCTCGCGTACCGCGATCCATCCTGATGCTGGGGCGTATAGCGCCATCCAAACGTGTGGATGTTTTTGTGGAAGCGTTGGGGCTTTTGGCGAAAGAGGGAAAGCTATTCACCGCCTCAATCTATGGGCCCGTGGGTGATGCGGGATACTACGAGACCTTGGAGAAACGAATTAAAGAACTGCAGCTATCGCAGGTGGATCTAGGCGGTGCTGTCACCCACGCAGAAGCTGCGCGCGTGTTTGCTGCACACGATGTGTTCGTGAATCTTTCCGAACCCGGTATGTACGATAAAACCATGTTCGAAGCGGCGGCAAGCGGTTGCACCGTGATTTCAGCAAATGCTGAGTCACCATTTATTTACACGGAACCTACGCCAGAGGCATGTGCTCGCGCGATTGAAACGTCGTTTGCTGCGGCGCACGAAGAACATGTGTCGGCCGCCCAGGTGAATTCGCTGGATACATTAGGGAAGCAGTTAGTCCAAGAAATGGCCCTATGAGGACTCCTTTTATTTTTCTGACGATGTTCGATTATCCGACGCGGTATGCGCATGCGGTGCATGGGCTCCATATGGCGCGCGCCTTTAGCGCGCGCGAGGATCTGGAATTTAATTTTCTCGTGAATACGGTGACCGACGATACGCTCGCTGGTATTCCACACACTTGCCTCTTTGGTTCGTGGGGGAGATGGGTAAAGAAGGCACGGCTGCGCCGCGCACTGCTTCCATTGGCATTCGGCATATATATGATGCAACATCGCCGTCTGAGGCGTGGTGTTATTTTCTTGAATGACCCTGCACTTCTTTTTGTGGCGATGATCGCTCATCGCTTGTTTGGATTTCGTATCATCTTCGAGAGTCATTCACTGCTCTCTGAGCGCAAAAAAGCGATTCTGAATAGGCATGCTACTTGTGTGCTCGGGGTGAGTGAGGGTATTTGTGCTGATGTGCGCGCATCTCTTACGGCCGTGCCTGTGCACCACCTTCCTAATGCGGTAGCCGTGCGTGCGTACGACCACAAAAGTGCGGATGATCGTGTGTCGCTTCGGAAGGAATTAGGAATTGGCACGTCTGATACGGTCCTTGGCTACATCGGAAGACTATCGCCACTGGGGGAAGATAAAGGGATTGCGCTCATGCTCGAGGGTTTGGTGCAGTTGCCGAAGAAGACGGTCGCGCTTTTGGTGGGTGCAGCCAAACAAGAGGTGGAAACGTTTTCAGCTCTTGCGGTGTCGCATGGTGTGGCTGATCGTGTGTTTTTTGTGCCGCACGTGCAACCAGATGCCGTTCCACGATACGTGCTCGCGTGTGATGTGCTCATCTTCGTGCCTCCTGGCGGAACCGTCTTTTTCGAAAAGGAAACATCGCCGATGAAGCTGTATGAATATATGGCAAGCAAACGCCCGATTATCGTGTCTGATGTGCCCACCAATCGTGCAGTACTCACTGATGATGAGGCGCGGTTCGTGCGCGCAGGCTCGGTGTCTGAATTTGTGGCGGCCGTGGCAGAAGTGACGAGCCCCGTGAATGCGCCAAAAGTGTATGCGCGTGCCGAGGCAGCGTATGCAAGAGTGCGCAGTAACTCGTGGGATTACCGCGTGGGGCAGATTGTGGAGTGGGCGCGTGCGTGATTTGATAGCCACTATGAATCGCCTATCTCTTAAAACTCATGCTGCGCGCGGCTTTCTGGCAGGCACCATTGGCGATATTCTTTTGAAGACTTCTGGTTTCATCAGTACGGCTATTATTCTTGCGCATGTATCGCCCTACCAGTACGGTTTGTGGCAGCTTCTTCTGAGTATTTCGGTTGCGTTCGGTGTGGTGTCGGTGCCTAGTATTGCTGGTATGCTCGTGGCCGATCTTTCACGTGAGTATGGGAAAAAGAACGACGCATATGCGAACAACATGCTACTCCATGCCGCCGCTCTCTTTGTTTTCCTTGGCGTACTCGGTGCACTGGCCATGTATTTTTTGGCGTCCGTGGTAGGGGCCTACACGGGTATCAACTTGGTATTTCTCATTCAACTCCTCTCGCTGACGCTCGTATCCTATGCCTGTCGCCAAATATACCAACTCGTGTTTCAGTCGCAGCTGCACCTGGTGCACTCGCAGGTGTCAAAAGTACTTGAGCGTGTAGGGTACCTGCTCGGCATTGTGCTCTTTGTCAGCATCTTGGGTAGAGGTGTTGATGGTATTGCCTACGCTTTCGTCGCGGCTTCGTTCGTGCCAGTACTTGCGTATGCGCCGTACGTCGGGCTGATTCTGAGGAAGGCAGCCATCGATTGGCAACCAGGAACATGGAAGACATTTTTCAGCGACCTATGGGTACGTGGGCGCTGGGCGCTACTCACTGATGGTGCCAATGCTGCTACAGGTTCTTTCTGGCCGTGGATTGCTGGGTATTTTCTTGGCGTCGAAGTGCTCGGTCTCATTAGTATTGCACTCCTCGCAGTGGGGCAGGTGGCAACCTCCATACCAATTCAATACGTGCTGCGCTCAGTCTTGCCACGCACTACGGGAGACATGCAGCTGATGCATGCATGGCTCTTGCGCGCCATGCGTTACAGTGTGTGGATCTACATGGTCGGCGGTGTTCTCTTGGTGGCGCTGTTTGCCACCGTCACACCGATTCTGTTCCCACTATATGCACCGGCGTTGCCGTACGTTGCCATTCTCATACTTACGCTCCCGCTGCGGGGTTTGGGTGTTATTGCGGGGGAGTACTTCTTTGCCCTTGGCCTACAACAGTCGCTCTTTTTTGTATCGACGGTGCCAAAATTGGCCATGCTCGCGGTACTTCCTGTATTTCTGTATGTAGGTGGCCTTGTAGGTTTCTTGGCATGGCAGGTATTGAATGCCGACATAGTCGTGTATTTTCGCCTACGCGCTATACGGGCACGCGACCAGCAAGCCATCCCAATCACGAGTTTATTTATGCCCGAGCATATCGACGTGGTGTTCATAGAGAAGATCCTCGATATGGTCAAAAAACGGCTCAAAGGCTTGGTTGCATAGCGGCATCTGCGGGGTAGAATGACTATATGAATATCCTTGGCATCAACCAGGTCGCCGGGCTCCTGACCGGGCAGCACGACGCCGCAGCGGCACTGATTAAAGACGGAAAATTAATAGCGACTGTTGAGGAAGAGCGCTTGAATCGCCAGCGCCATTCAAAAGGCTACCCGCGACAGGCAATACAATACTGCCTCAAAGAAACGGGGATTCAGGAAGAAGATATTGATGTGATCGCTATTGGCTACAACCCCTATGCGATCTTGCAGCGCTTCTTCTTCTTTCTTTCTGCGTGGTCAATGTTCAACTACCTCCTTGCGTTCTACCTCTATCGCCATGGCGTGAGGGACCTCTTGAAGAAATCAGGCGCGAAGCTTGTGTACATTGATCACCACCGTGCACATGCGGCAACGGCATATCGCTGCGCGAATTTTGGCGATGCAAATACTATCGTCATCGATAACGCAGGGGAGACAGAGACCGCTTCATTGTTTGAAGGGCGGGATGGGAAATTGATCTGCCGCGCATGGATTCCTATTGCACGTAGGTTCGACAAAACAAAGCGTCGCTCGATTGGAGCCGTATATAGTCGCGTCACTGCCATGCTCACCTTGGGTGACAGTGCTGAAGGCAAAACTATGGGCTTGGCTTCATATGGAGAGCCACGTTTGGATTTCTCTAAGGTTCTTAATATTCGCAGTTGGAAAGACTGGACGATAGATCGTAGCGCACTCAAACAGTACGAGTCTTTCGGACGAAAGGATCCAAAAGGTGAGTTGACTCAAGATCACAAAGATTTTGCAGCGAGCCTGCAAAAAGCACTCGAGGATTCTGTGGTGAATCTGGGTCGCGACGCGTACAGCATGACGGGGCTCAAGAAATTCGCACTAGCGGGCGGATGTGCACTCAACTGTAATGCCAATTCACGTTTGGCCGAACAGGATTTCTGTGACGATATTTTTATTCAGCCTGCATCTCACGATGGTGGCATCGCACTTGGTGCGGCCCTTGAAGCGATGCACCTGCTGGGTGATGGTGATTTCATTGCGGACTACGACCATGCGTATTGGGGTCCTGGCTACACGAACGACGAGATTGAAAAGATTCTGAAGGAAGCAAAGGTACCGTACCGCAAGTCGGATGCCATAGAAAAAGAAACAGCGAAGCATGTGGCGGACGGGAAAATAGTGGGATGGTTCCAGGGTCGCTCGGAAATTGGGCCGCGGGCACTTGGTAACCGCTCGATTCTTGCAAACCCGGGCATCAAGGGTATGAACGACAAAGTGAATGTGGATGTAAAGCACCGCGAAGTGTGGCGCCCGTTTGCGCCTTCGGTCACCAAAGAGGATGCGCCAAAGTACTTCCTCGGTCTTGAGAAAATGGACACGAGCCCGTTCATGTTGCAGACACACTATGTTCGCGAAGAGTATCGCAGCAAACTCCCCGCCATCACTCACACTGATGGATCGGCGCGGATCCAGACGGTCACCAAAAAGCAAAATGCACGATACTACACCTTCCTAAAAGAGCTTGAAAAACTGACAGGATACCCAGTGGTCATGAACACATCGTTTAACGACGTGGGAGAGCCCATCGTGCAGTCGCCTAAAGATGCAGTTCGTTGTTTCTTCGCAACGGGGTTTGATGTGCTCGCCATCGGTGATTTCTTGGTGGAAAAAGGAAAATAGGGCAGTGGGCTGGCAAGGAGAGGTTCGGAAAAGATCAGTACGCTAGTACACGCCGGGTGGCGTGATGCCTTGCTTCTCTTGCCATAGTTGTGCGTATGCGCGATGGTACTCCGCGCCTTTTGTTGCCATAAAATCTTTCGCTGCGGAAATCATGTCTACTTTGCTGAGGAATTGTGGCAGAGCACTCCCTGTAAGTGCCTCTAGATCGCGGCTCACATAGCTGGTAGTTATCGCATTTACCACGCGCTCGCTCGTCGCGTACCCGTAGTCACTGTCGAAGAACGTAATGAGGCCCGCGAGCGTACCGCCATCGGCAACCACTGCACCTCCTGATGAACCGTGTTGTCCGGCAATATTTCCAACGAAGGAAAGTGTGTCGCGGAGGGTACTCGTCCCAATTGATTTCACTTGATGCACCACGGCAGGGGAAGCGAGCTGGTACAGATTTTTTTGAGCAATTACCCCACCCAGAAAACTCGCTGCGTATCCAATTAGATACACCGGGGCGCGAGCAGTCGGTTCGGTTGATATGGCGGGTGGCATGTACGGAAATGTTGCGGGGAGAGGCGAGCTTTCATCGGTGCGTCCTGTAATGACCAGCAATGCATAGTCGTGCTGGCCATATACCGTGTTATCGTCGGTTGCATAAAGGGAGGCGAGCGTGTCCTTCATCCATGGGTCAGGAATATACAGAAGTGACGCCTTGTATGTTGCCGCGGCAGGTGAACCAATACGCACTGAGCATTGGTAGAGACTTGGCTGTGGCCAGTCGGCAAAAAGAAACGAGGATGCAACGTGCGCGTTCGTAAGAATCACACCACGTGGGTCAATGATCACCCCACTGCCACTCGTAATATCGTCGGCGCCACCGTAGCGACTCGCGCAGAATAGGTTAACTACGGCATCCTTCCAGGCGGGGTTAAAAGTCAGTTCGGTTGGTCCGTTAATGGATGTCTTGGGTTCTGAAAGGGTCGCTGTGGCTGCCTGTGCATTTGTTGTGGCCATCAATCCTTGTTCAAGAGATATGGCGGTGCGAGTAAGAGGGCCTACAAACCCCGTTGCGGGGAGACCAATCGATGTTTGGTACGCAATTACTGCTGTTCGAGTGAGTCCAAAAAAGCCACCCGTTGCAGGTGGCACGAGGAGGCCTTTCGCTATGAGAAAATCCTGGAGCTCGGTGACTTGAGCTCCGCGCGAACCGTATTTCAAGTTGGTAGAAATCGCCGCAGCAGACATGGACGGGCACACGCCGAGAGTGAATGCAAGCGCGAGTACTACAAGGCGCGTGGTAGCGAGTGTCATGAGAAAAGTGTAGCACTATCGCGCAGTGCCAATAAGGTATCCAAAATTATAAAGATCGGTCCCTTATAATTTTATGCGAGCAAGGATGCGTGCGGCGCGTTTTTGCCAGGTGTGCTCACCAACCCACTGTGCGGCGGCATCGGCTTCTATGGAGCCTGTGGAACCTTCAAAAATAGCTCGCAAACCATGCGCGAGGGCTTGAGGGCTGTCAGGCTCGACGAGTGTTGCGCGCCCTTCAGCAATCTCTCGTATCGAGGGGAGGTTGCTCGCCACGATCGGGGTACCTGAAGCCATGTATTCAAACAGCTTCATTGGGGATGTGTAGTGGGCGGAGATCTCTTCCTTTGCTGTATTGGGGAGCACTAATATATCCGCCGCGCGTTGCCATAGCGGAATTTCTGTATGCGGCCGGTGTCCCATCATGTGAATATTTTCGTGGTGTCCCCACACGCATGAGAAATGCTTTACGTCTTGGACAGTGCCACCCACGAAGTAGAAAGACACATTCGGTAACAGTGATGCAGCAGACGCGAGTGTGTCGACCCCTTTCCAGCTGTAGAGGTGCCCGGTATAGACGACCACCTTTCCCTCAACTGGAATGCCCAACTTTGCGCGCGCCTGTGCTCGCGATTCACTGATAGCAAACATGGTTGTTTCGACTGCGTTTGGTTCAACAAAAATTTTCTCGTGCGCGATACCAAAGCGCTCGGTGAGCATGCGTGCCTTCCACGTGTTAGTAGAGAGGAGGTGCTGCACACCACCAAACAAACTGCGATAAAACCACAGATTCTGTTCAGGGAAATCGTGCACCTCGTACAAGGTGTTCTTGAAAAAGGGGTTCAGCATCACCAGAGGCAGTGTCTCATTGGAGTAGACCATGTCTGTTTTTCTTGCTTTGAAAATGAGATACACAAATACTGAAAGGGAAAAAGAGAAGAAACTGATCCAGAAGGCGACGGGTCTGAGAAGGGGAATATTGAAGACATCGAATACTGGTAGGTAGTGAACAGAGAAATTCCTATCGAGCGCGTAGTATGTGTGTGGGTCTTTTAGGTCGCGACCAAGGCGGCGTGGGACCAATAGCTCCACACGTACTCCTTCGCGTGCAAATGCTTCAGCACTCTTGGCAGCAAACAGTGCCGCTGCTTTCTCGCTGGGGAACCGTCCGTGAAAGATGAGGAATAGTTTCATGTGTCTCGTGTTTCTTTGCTTTCTTGGTTCTACCTGCCGTCTGCGCGTTATTCCTACTTCTTCTCCTCGTGGTACTCCTCTTCAGTATTCACTGCCCAGAGGTTTGATTTGTCGGTGCGTTTCTCAATGATGTTGTCTACGGCAGTCATGGCCGAGAGCATGGAGTGGTCCTGGTTGTTGTAGCGATGCATGCCGTTTCTTCCTACGGGGAAGAGGTTTTCTATGGTGTCGAGATACGTACGCACGACGGGGAATTGTTCGTAGCCACCGAAGTAGCCTGGGTACGCTTTTGGCTGTCGGATAACGGTCCCATCTATCACATCGATGCCGCGTCGCAAGCCAATTTTCTCGAGCTCGTCGGTACCTAGTTTGACCAAAGCAGTGTCGTCCATGCTCCAGAGATGGTCGCCCTCGTTCACGAAGTATTCGAGGCCGATCCATCCGTGGGCTGGGTTTGCCGCAAGCTTCGGGTGCCAATTGTGAAATAGCTGCACACGACCAACATGCACACCTTTTTCGTGTACGTACATCCAGGTGTCGGTGAGCACCGACCCATCCGGCTCTTTAATTTTTTCTTTCAAGAGAAGGCCTACGGTAAGGAAATCTCGGTATTCAAGACTCTCTGCAACAGAGTGCACGGCCTTTGGTGCAGACGGGAGCATGGCGACAAGTGCTTTAATGTCGGTCGAAGAAAAAATGTAGTCTACGGCAATGGTTTCTTTCGTTCCGTTCGACTCGAGCGTTACGTGCGTGATGCGTGAGCCAGATTGCTGTAGGCCAACCACTCGGGTGTTCATGCGCAGTTCACCACCTTTGGCTTTGATATCTTTCACGACCTCTTCCCACATCTGCCCTGGCCCATAGGTAGGGTAGAGGTATTGCTCGATGAGGGAGGTTTCGACGCCCTTACCAGAAAGGGCGCCAATGCGCGCGATCTTCTTTGCAGCGTGGAGCACTGCCTTCATGATGGAGAGGCCTTTGACGCGTTGCGCACCCCATTCAGCAGACATGTTGTCGCACGTGGTGCCCCACACTTTTTCTGTGTAGGACTTAAAGAACGTTTCGTACAATTCGCGCCCAAAACGATTCAAGAAAAAATCTTCCAGTGTTTTTTCAGGTCGTATAGGGAAGAGTACTGCCTGGAGGTAGGTGACACCGATTTTCACCACTTTCACGGGCCCCAGCTTCAAGAGGGTGTCGAGTGATAGTTCGATAGGGTATGCAAAGAATTTTCCACCATAGATGATGCGTGTTTTGCGCGGGCGCACATGCATCACTGCTTCGCCGTTTTTGTCTGTGGCAGTCAGGAGGCCTTGGGTGAGCGCCTTCGTGGTGCGCTGGTAGGTAACATCCGTAGACGCGCCCTTCGGAAGTGCAATGGGGAGGACGTTGGCCCACCACTGCATGATGCGGTCGGATTTTGAAAAGAAACGGTGTCCGCCAATATCAATCCGGTTACCTTTGTAATTTACGGTGCGCGAAATACCACCGACGTAGGTCGGATCTGCCTCACAGATAATCGGATGGATATCGGTGCGTGCCAGAAGTTCATGCGCAGCAGTGAGGCCTGCAGGACCCGCGCCAATGATGAGTGCTGTTTTCTTCGTAGCCATATGTTAGGCAGCTTGTATGCGTGTTTTAAATAAAAATATCTTGCGGGCACCGAAGTTCCAGGTGAATACAAATATCACGCTTGCGATTTTTGAAACGAGATAGAAAAATCCAAACACACTGGTGAACAGATAGAGCACCGCTTCGTTAATGAGAAGACCCACGACCCCGATTCCTGCGAACAGCAGAAATTCAGTCCAAGGGTTAGAAAGTGCGCGCACGGCAAATACCCAGCGCACACTGAGGATGTACACCGCAGTGAGGCCCACCAGAAAGGCCACCGCACCTGATACAAGGTAAGGGACGCCGAGGATGCTCGTGAGGAGTGAGAGCGTGGCAATGTCGAGTACGAGTGCGATGGCAGAAGCAACGACGTACCGAATGAATTCATGGAGACCTTCAGATCCCATGGAGGACAGGGCGACAGACGGGGTGGCTTCGGGGGTCGTTACCACGTCAGGTTCAATCATGAAGATATTATAGCTGCGCTTTTTGCTTTGCGAAACCACGGTTTTTGTACCACAGTGCGAGCGTGTAGTAGCCGCCCAAGAGGGCATACAAGAACATTGGCCACAAGAGCGGTTCTATCGGCACGCGGTAGCGGGGCTGTATGACGGGGCTGGATAGGAATGCCATCGAGAGAATGAACAGGGCGGCAAGTACGAGGAAACGTCGCACAGGGCCAGCGGGTGCCAAAAGTGGAGAAAGGAAGGCCAGTCCGAAAATCACGAGCCACGAGAGTCGCTCAAGTGTGACCACGGGGTACGCCGTGACGTTGCGCCACACCACGGCATAGTCGCCACGCAAAATAGCTGAGGTGAGATTTTCCTGCTCGGTAGGGAATAGAGATGAGCGCATCGAAGGCGCCTCAATCGCAAGAATAGCGTGTGCCACGTTGAACCCACTTCCTAAAAAGAATGGAATCATTTTGTACACGTGGAACAAGGTGTACGGGACTGCCTTTTCCTTAATGAAATCCTTCTGCATCACGGCAAGTTCGTCGTGGTAAAAGTATCCGCGCAACGTCATCAGATTTGGATTCCCTAATTCCGCAATGATGCGGTCGCGTTCGGCAATTTCATTTTTGCCTTCCCACCCAGCCAAATACAGAGGGATGTTGTAGTACACAAAGTTGTAAACAGGGAGAGACGATAGAGAGAACCGTCCTGCTAATTCGTAATTGCGATAGTGCCACGGCACCATCACTGCGACAAAGACCATAAGCGCTATCACTGTTGCACGAATACGATCGGGGATAGCAGGAAAGACGGTCAGCGGTGGGACAAACAGAATGGCGGTGAATAATGGCAGCGACGCGAGTATACCTATCGGGCGAATCAGTGTGGCGATACCCATAATAGCCCCCATGAGCGCGGCCTGTCTCAAGCGATTGGTAGCGGTAAAGGTGAGGAGGAGTGCCGCAGAAAGCGCGTAGAGGAGCGGAAACATTTTGTCACTTCCCATGCCGGAAGTAGTGAGGAGGAATGGTCCCGAGCTCATACCAAACAAAACACCAGCGATGATACTGGTTCGGCGCGAGAGACCGATTAATGCTGCGATCCAAGTGGTCACCGCGGCAGTTAACCCCGTGATGAACGTGTGGCTGATGTAGATAGCCCAGAATGAGCCAGCGGTGAGAAGGAGAATGAATGCGGCCAGTGCGGGGTATCCAATGGTGCGGAACGTTTCAGTTTCGACGCCGCCGTTAATGCGAAACTCGCCGAGCGCAATCATGGAATGAGCGATCGAAATGTACTCCTGCTCGTCCTGGTGGTTAATGACATTGGCCATGCTTCCACCGTGCGACGCAAGAAGCGCTGCCGTGCCAAAGAAGATGCAGAGGTGGAGCGCGGTCACACCAAGAGCGACCCACACGAGGTGTTTTTTATGCTGCCAGAAATCGCCAATCGCTTGAAACATGGGGGCAGTATAGAGCGTGGGAGTAAAAAGTATAGTTGCGCGACAACTTACCGCGATGCGACCTTTTCTGTTATGCTCTGGCCTATGGACTACTTATCACTAACGGCGTGTCCGACGTGCCGAGGCTCTCTTAAGCTCCGGAACGATTCTGCTGTGTGTGCTGTATGTCATACATCGTATGATGTGCGGTCGGGCAAAGCTTTCTTTACAGATGTTCCACAAGATTATGAAGGGTCTGGGGTCACTTCAACTCAAAACCACGCTACCTGGAGTGAATGGCGTCGCAAAAACTTTCTTTTCTACAAACGAGAACTTGCGGACATTTCATCGAGTGCCACAGTCCTTGATTTCGGGGTAGGTCCAGGTCAATTCGGAGAATTGACACAACGTTTCAAAACCACTGTCGGAGTCGATTTTCGCGCGTTCGAGCCAGTCCAGGTGGTAGCAGACCTAACAAAACCACTGCCATTCAAAGACGCTGCTTTCGATGTGGTCATTTCATCGAACACATTTGAACACTTGCCCAATACAGAAGAAATCTTAAAAGAGGTGTTTCGCATATTAAAGCCCGGAGGTGTGCTCTTAGCGACCGTTCCATTCATGATGCGCATCCATCAAAAGCCTTACGACTATAATCGGTACACCCATTACAAATGGGAATGGCTTGCTCATCAAACTGGTTTCAAGAGTGTGGTGGTTGAGGCCTTGTCTGACCCGCGTGATGTATATGCGACGGTCCAGAGACATTTCTATACCTATGTCATTTCCTCAATTCGAGAGCGTTCAGGAATATGGCGTTTGCCACTGTTGCTCTTGGTGAAGGTGTTGTGGAAGGTCGAGCAGATGAAGATTGCACTATTGCGCGGTGTGTATTCATATCCTACACAAACACCGGATTTTACGGAAGGGTACGCCCTGACTGCGAGAAAGTAGTACGCCCTCTGTATGCAAAAGACTATTGCTGTTTCTATATATGACGGCGACACAGAGAAAAACATTCTCCGGTCAGACGTACTGCGCCACGTGAAGACTTCCGGGCACCGTATCGTCCTACTCATTCGTTCTGAGAAACGTCTTGAGTACTACAGAGAAAATTTTGCGGACAGCAATGTGGTCGTCGATCTTCTGCCAAGTGCATCAACGCGAGCGGAGGCAATATGGAATCATGCTGGATGGAACTCCATTCCCACCTACTCAGTGTATTTGCGTCGGCATGACATGTATCTCATTCACAAGAAGCTGCTCCGCTACTCAATCGAGCGCCTGCTTGGCTTTCTTGGGCGAGCACGATTGTGGCGTGAATTGTTGCGAATGTGCTACTGGATGATTCCTGATGATTATGCTGCCGATGTGTTCACCAAGTATCAGCCTGATATAGTCTTTGCCCCCAACATGTTTTCTGCCGAAGACTGCCGGCTTTTAAAAGCTGCGAGAAAGCGTGGCATTAAGACCATGACGACCGTAAAGAGTTGGGATGTGCTCACCACCAAGGCATTTACGCGTGTTCGTGCAGACAAAATTCTTGTATTTAACGAACTCAATCGAATTGAGGCGGTGCAGCTTGGGGACTATCGTGAAGATCAAGTAATCGTGACCGGTTTTCCGCAATTCGATGTGTACGCTCAGAAAGAAGCAATCGAAACCCGCGAAGCATTTTGTGCACGTATGGGTATCAATCCAGCGCACCACATACTACTGTTCGCTGTTCCTGGTGATTGGAAAATGCCCTTCACTGATGAGGTGGTGAAGCATGTTGATGACGCTATCGAGGCTGGCGAGTTGCCACGGAATACCACCATCCTGGCACGAGTGCATCCCAAGTACACCTGTAAGACGGAGCAGAGGAAAGACTTTAAGCATGTCGTTATTGATCGCCCTGGTACCTATTTCGGATCTGGACAAGAGAAGTCACTAGATACATCCGCTGCGCAAACTTTTGCGTGGACATTTACTGACAAAGACATTTTACATTTAGCGAACTCAATTTACCACAGTGACATGGTTTTGAACATTGAGTCTACGATGACCTTAGACGGTGCGGCATTCGACAAGCCTGTTATCTTAATTGGATACGACGGGGACCGAGTATTGCCATACCCGGAATCAATAGTCCGGAACTATGATCGTAACCATTACATCTATGTGATGGATACAAAAGGGGCTGCGCTCGCCAAAAATAAAGAAGAACTGGTACAGGCCATCCGCCGATATCTCGATAACCCAAAGGCAGAAGAACGCGAACGAGTTGAACTACGTGAAAAGTTGTTGTACCGTGTGGATGGTAAGTCCTCTCAGCGGGTCGCTGAAGCTATCTTATCGTCACTATGAATTTAAAAGTACTCACCATCATACCTGCGCGTGGCGGCTCAAAAGGGGTGCCTAAAAAGAACGTCAAACTACTCGCAGGAAAGCCACTTATTGTGTGGACTCTTGACGAAGTTTTGCGTGCGAAACTCGCGGGGCGTGTGATTGTCTCAACTAACAACGAGCAGATCGCGGAAGTGGCGCGAGACCATGGTGCTGAAGTTCCTTTTTTGCGCCCGGAGGAAATCTCGGGGGACTTGGCGACTGATCAAGAATTTGTCATTCACGCCTTAGATACGCTCGAGCGCGAAGAAGGCTACATACCGGATATTGTTGCTCGCTTTTCTCCTACGACGCCACTGCGCACTGCTGCAACGATTGACGCAGCAATTGAGCTCTTGATGCAGAACCCTGATGTGCACTCAGTGCGTCCTATTGCGCGCCTTTCGCACCACCCGTATAAAGCGTGGCGTACAGAGGGTGAGTACATGGTCCCTGCATTTTCTCCTGAAGTGACAGGTCATGAGCAGCCCTACAACATGCCACGACAACTATTTCCAGAAATGTATCAGCACCTCGGTGCCTCGGGTGTTGCGTGGACCAAGACGCATCGTGAAATAGGTACAACATCAGGCACTATTTTGAAATATGTGCTCATGGATGAGCTCGACGCATTCGACATTAATCACCCGCTCGATTTCGATATTGCTGAAGTCTTGATGAATGAGAGAATCAAAAGGGACCGAGCAAGTAATGTGGAACTATGAAAAAGAAGCTTAAAAAAATAAAAATTGTTGTTTCCGATGTGGACGGGGTCCTTACCGATGGAAAGATCTATTTGGGGGGCGGTGAAGAGCTCAAGTCTTTTTGGAGTAAGGATGCGCCGCGAACAGCTGTGCTCCTGCGCAGTGGTATACCTCTCGTACTTTTTACTGCGCGCAAATGTTCTGCGGTAGAAAGGCGCGCTGGTGAGCTCAAAGTTGACCTAATTTATAAGCAGGCTATAAACGACACGGGGAAGGATTTGTTCGATGTGCTGGGTGAAAAATATAAAGTCCAACCTGAAGAAGTTCTGTATATTGGAGATGATTGGAGCGACTTATACTGCATGCATAAAGCGGGTGTAGCGGTGACTCCTGCCGACGGATCACGTGAAAACAAGAAAGTGGCAGATATTGTTACGAATGCCACTGGTGGGCATGGTGTAATCGCGGAAGTGGCCGAGATCATCATGCGTGCCCAGAATACATGGAACAGTCACACTAACTCTTACGTGACGAAACTTACATACTAAGTATGATTGACGAGAGATACGTATCCCGATTGTTCAGTTTAGAGAAAGAAGTTGTAGTCATCACTGGTGGCCTGGGAAAGTTGGCGACACATATGACAGAGGTGCTTGTCAAGGCAGGTGCTCGCGTCGCATCGCTTGATGTGGTGGATACTCCGAACGAAACGTTGCAGCGTCTTGCCGAACAATACCCACTGCGATTCCTCAAAGCAGATGTTACGAATGAGCAAGACGTTGAGAAAGCTATCCAAGGACTCGAAGCGACATGGGGTGTGCCAACTATTCTCATTAACAATGCGGGCTGGAAGGCGTCGCCAAACGATCCGCAGGGGGCAGGTAAGCCATTTGAGGAGTATTCCATGGAACTTTGGGACACGGTCATCAAGATAAACCTCAAAAGCGCCGCCGTGTGTTCGAAAGTGGTCGGAAAACGTATGGTAGAAAAAGGGTCTGGGGTAATTGTTGGTATCTCGTCCCATTACTCGCTGAACTCTCCTGACCATGGAATTTATCAATACAAAGTTGACGATGGGAAAGAGCGGTTTGTGAAAGATGCTTCGTACGGCGCATCAAAGGCTGGTATGAACGCGCTGATGCGCGACCTGGCGGTACAATGGGGCCCGCACGGCATTCGATCCCTCGCGGTTGCCTTCGGAGGGGTCGAAAACCCAAAGAGTGACCAACGTTTTAAAGATGCATACGTAAAGCATGTTCCTCTGGGTCGTATGGCACGTCCGGACGAATATGCTGGGCTAATATTATTTTTAGTGTCCCCAGCAGCGTCGTACATAACCGGGACCACAATTGTTGCGGATGGCGGGTGGGGGGCGTTGTAGACGTCGTATGACAATACCAGCAACTGAGTCACTGAGGCGGGTATCTGTATTATTTATCGACGCGGATGGCGTTTTCTTTTCCGGTGACGAATTGCGCCTTATATTTCAGAATGATGTCGTTTTGATTAAGCGGCGGTCACTTATTGACGGGCAGGGACTTTCATTTATGCGGGAAATGGGAATCCGCGTTGTTTTTGTTTCGGGGGACGGTGAGCCGTTGCAGAGTATTGTTGATAAGATTAATGCACTGCCGTCGGTGAAAAGTGGGAGATGGCACGAGGCTGTCTTTGCTCCCATCGGAAGCGATAAGAAGTCGCGTGTTGAGGCGTGGCTTGCGTTACATGCTGTATCTGGGGATGCCTGTGCATACATGGGCGACGATATCGATGATTATGAAGCGATGCAGATGCTCAAGGCTCAGGGGGGTCTCACTGTGGCGCCTGCTAACTGTACGCGCCGCATCAGATCGATTGCGGATGTTATTACAGCTGCGCGAGCAGCGGAGGGGTCGTTAAGAGAATTTGCTGAACTTCTGCTTGATGCGTACAGCCGAGATGAGCGAGAATTTCCAGTTGTATGATCATTGGCCAATGTCGATTGCCACATGATCCGCGGGATCTTTTTGGTGCAAATGCGCATAGTTATTCGGAGGTGCTGCTTCAGCCTGCGACGCCTGATGAGGTCGCCCTATTGGCAGAAGTGAGTCGGGTGCTCGCTGCCGACAGTACGGTCGTCGGCACCGCTCAGCGCATAATGGCGGGTCTGATGAGTGACAATTGGATTGTTGAAGAGTTGCACGGTACTCGCATTGAGTTGTTTGTGTATCGACGTGCAAAGCGTGCCGCATTAGACGATGTGCAGAAATCAAGTGAACTACTCCTTTTTCTGGACGCAGAAGGGGTGCCAGTGCCAGCGCCCCTCCCGACGCCCGAAATGCAGACATATGTAGTGGAACATGAGGGGGCTCTGTGGCAGCGATTTCCATTCGTACATGGAATGTACTATCGCGGATCGGATGTGGAATTGGAAGTAGCAGCTCGAGGAATAGCGCGCATGCACCTTGCTCTCGCGAAGTATCCGCACGTCTCCAGCTTTCCTCAAAAAGCGTACGGTTCGATCGATGTCCGTGAGTGGGATGCTGCGATGGATGTACTGAAAGGTAGTGATGTAGCACGTCACGTCGAAATACTCCAGCTTCGCGAGAAGGCACTTCGAGCACATGCTGAGGTGGAAAGTTTGCGCCAGTCAGGCTCCTTATCGGAACAGGTAATCCACACCGATCTGCACCCCCAGAATTTCCTTTTCCAAGACGAGCGTCTCAATGCAATCATTGATTTCGGGAATGCGAGTTGGGGCGTGCTATCAGTAGATATTGGTATGGCATGCCACCGACTAGTGCGCCAGCATGTTGTTTTTTGCGACCGCAGTCCCGCAGTGGCTATCCCTGATGCAGTGCAGTCATTTTTGGATGCATATTGTTCTATTAACCCCTCGTACGGCCCCATGATTGGGCAACTCCCTCTATTTATGAGAGAGCTTCTTTTAAGGAAGGTTGGTGACGTGCTTTTAGGTCATGCAGCTGGCAGACGCATAGAAGTGGAGGCAATCACCGAAATAACGAAATTCGGCTCACTGATCGATGAAGTTGATATGATAGAGACATTGGGCTTTGCAAAATAAGGCTTAGCATGGAAGTATGCATACTATGCACCAGTACCCGAAAACAGTTCAGTCATGGATTGGAGGAGGTGCTGTAGCTGGATCTGGGCCCAGTCAGGAGAAATATGCGCCAGCGTCCGGTGTAAAATTGGCGGATGTGGCCGCTGCAGGCGAGAGTGAACTTGCGCGCGCTCTGACATCTGCGTCAGATGCCTTTCCCCTTTGGGCAGCTACTCCATTGTCAGAACGTGCTTTGATACTGAAGAAAGCTGCTGAACTCATTAAAGAGCGTGCGCAAGAGGCCGCTAGTATCATCGCGCAGGAGTGTGGGCGGCCGGATGCGGAAGTGATGGGGGAGGTTGGCGGGGCGAGCGTTTCGGGAACTTATTTTACAGGAGAATTGGCTCGTTTTGAGCCTATACCACTACCAACTTCTCATCCGAGGCGAACGGTGGAGCTAGTGCGTGCGCCTGTAGGTGTCGGTGCACTGTATGTACCGTTTAACACTCCACTGGCTCAGATTGCTGCAAAAACGTTTCCGGCGCTCTTGTGCGGGAATGCAGTAATCTTGAAGGCGCACGAACTTACACCATATATTCCTGTGTGGTTTGCACAGGTACTCAAAGACGCAGGAGTGCCTGATGGAGTATTCAATGTCCTGCAAGGTACGGGTGCAGGAATCGGCGCTTTAATTGCATCGCACGCTGACGTCTCTTTCATATCCTTTACAGGTTCGTCATCGACTGGGGCAAGAATCGTTGAGGCGAGTGCACCACGGCTCGCAAAAGTTTCCATTGAGGCAGGTGGTAAGAATCCATTTATAGTATGTGACGATGCAGATCTACTGCTGGCCGTAAACTTTGCAGTCGCCTCTGCGTTTGTGGATAGCGGACAACGCTGCGCCGCTGCGAGCCGGTTCCTGATATACGAAGGAGTCTATGACACATTCAAGCAAGCCTTTATTGAAAAAGCACGGGCGATGCGTATCGGTGTTGGTGATGCGGATATGGGGGCTCTGATTAGTGAAGAGCGACTCAACGCCTTGCTGGCTGCTGTCCAGGAATCGCAGAACCGCGGCGTTACTATCGCGCTTGGTGGAAAGCGCAATGGGGACCAAGGGTATTTTATGCAACCAACGGTACTTGAGAATGTAAAAGAGACCGACCCTTTATGGAGGCAGGAATTATTTGGTCCGGTCGTGATATTCCGCAAAGTCTCTGGCTACGATGAGGCGTTGCGTCTCGCGAAGGATTCGCCTTACCGTCTTTCGAGCGCAATTCACACACGTACTCTGGATGTGGCGAAGAAATTTGCGCGAGAATATCGCGCTGGCGTAGTTCGCATTAATGGGCCGACTTTTGGTAGCGAACCGCACATGCCGTTTGGTGGTCCCGGTCTTTCAGGGAATGGGTGGCGCGAACCAGGGGTGACTGCGCTTGATTTTTACGCAAACTGGCAACAGGTCAGTGTTGACTCCTAATTTGGTCATTATTGCGCCCACACTTTACCCATGAGATAGTGGGCAGATATGGGAGAAGCAACATTCACAAAAACAGCACAAGAGGGCTACATGCGTGTACGGGTTCCGCTGACTGAAATTAGCCGCATTCGGAAAGTTATAAAAAAGCCGTTGGAGCGCGCGGCTGTGCTGGCGCACATCAACCGACTCAATACGTTGTACATGATTCAGACCGCTGGGTCAGGGCACATTGGGACCTGCATGAGCTCACTCGACATAGTGACGTACTTGTGGAGCGAGGTGCTGAAAAATCCAAATTCTGATGCAAAAATCGCAGACGTATACTTCTCATCAAAAGGACACGATGCACCAGCACTCTATGCGGCGCTCATCGGGTTGGGCAAGTTGCCGTACTCGCTGATAGAGGGATTGCGACGCCAGGGAGGGTTGCCGGGGCACCCTGATGTAGGTACCGAGCACATCCCAACAAACACAGGGTCTCTTGGTATGGGTATTTCAAAAGCGCGTGGCATGGCCAAGGCATATCGTGCGCAGAAAAGAGCCGGCACCTTCTTCGTGCTCACTGGTGACGGTGAATTGCAGGAAGGGCAGTTCTGGGAGTCGCTACAACCGACCGCAAACCACGGATACGCAAACATCGTGGCGATTGTGGATCATAATAAAATCCAGTCGGATACCTGGGTAAAAGATACGAGCGATTTGGGTGACTTGGAAGCAAAGTTTGCGGCGTTTGGTTGGAAAGTGTATCGCGTGGATGGACACAACATGAAGGCGCTTGCGAAAGTGATTGCGGCGACACGTAAAGAGAAGAAGCGTCCGCAAGTAATCATTGCCGATACGGTAAAAGGCAAAGGGGTCCCATTCATGGAAAAAGTTGACGCAAAAGGTATCTACAACTTTCATAGCGGGGCACTGAGTCCTGAAATGTATGCAGCAGCGGTGAAACATCTTGTTGCTGACATAAACAATCTTTTAAAGAAACAAAAGGCAGGGATGTTACTCACGGAAGAAGAAGTGTTGCATGCGCGCCCACAAACAACAGGTTCACAAAGCCTCATTAAGGCGTACGGTGATGCGCTTGTAGCGGAGGGAGGGAAGAGTAAAGATTTCATGGTCATGGATGCAGATCTAACCAAGGATCTTGGGCTGCTACCGTTTAAGTACAAGTATCCTAATCGCTATATACAAGCCGGGATTGCAGAGCAAGATATGGTTTCGTTCGCTGGTGGCTTGGCGCTTGAAGGGATTACCCCAGTCGTGAATTCGTTTGCATGCTTCATGACACCACGCGCAAACGAGCAGATGTACAATAATGCAACGGAGCACACTAAGGTGGTCTACATGGGAGGGCTTGCAGGGATTCTGCCGGGAATGCCAGGTCACTCACATCAATCAGTACGCGACATCGCTATTATGAGTGCGCACCCTGAACTGGTTGTTGTCGAACCAACTGACGAGGGTGAGGTGATGCGTGCGGTGGAGTATGCGCTCCACAAGAACGTACACAGTACCTACATTCGCCTGGTGAGTGTTCCGTGGAATATCCCATTCAAGACACCAGCACACTCCTTGGATGCTGTGGGTGTCGGAACGTGCCTCAAAGAGGGTAAAGATCTTGCGGTGATTGCCTACGGTCCCATCATGACGACGGAGGCGTATGCCGCTGCGGACGAAATGGAGAAGCAAGGTACCTCGGTTGCTGTGTACAACATGCCATGGCTCAATCGACTAGACGACGCCTGGTTTACCGAGATTGCCAAGCGATTTTCTCGCATTATTGTGCTCGATAACCATTACGTGAAAGGTGGACTTGGTGAACATCTGGCAGCTGCGGTGGGGCGCTTGGGGCTTGATACGCGCATTACGCTCCACGGAGTGACCGAGATTCCCCTGTGTGGACAGAATCAGGAGGTGCTCGAATATCACCGATTTGATCGTGTGAGTCTTGCTCAAATTTTTAGAAACTCCTTGAAATAGGCGTCACTCAAACAACTGACAATCTGAAGTTTCTCAGGTAGAGTGGTTACATGTCTGGTGTTCTAAACGCGGTGCGCAAGAAAGTCGGCACATTCTGGCGACGAGCCCAGAGTGTATTACTGGGGCCTCCTAGGCGCATAAAATTTGGGACGCGGTATGTGGGACAAAACGAGCCCGTCTTTGTCATTGCTGAAATTGGCATTAATCACAACGGTGATCCCGAGTTGGCCCGAACTCTAATTGATAAGGCCGTGGAAGCCGGTGCGGATTGCGTCAAGTTCCAGCTCCGCGATCTTCCGAGTTTGTATGTGACACAGAACTCGAGTGATGCGAGTGTTAACCTCACCACGCAGTACTCACTTGACCTACTTTCAAAAGTTGACTTAAAACCCGAGCAGGTATTTGCGCTTATGGACTACGCGAAAGAGCGTGGTGTGTTTCCACTTTGTACACCATTCGACGTGGTAAGTGCACGGCGTCTCGAAGAGTATGGTGTAGATGCGTATAAAGTGGGCTCACCGGATCTGACAAACCACGAATTGCTTCAAGCGTTGGTGAGCACAAAAAAGCCAGTCATTGTCTCAACCGGAATGGCTGACGAACAAGAGATTGGAGACGCGAACCGGCTCTTGCGACGCCTGGGTGCGAAGTATGTTCTCATGCATTGTAATTCAACCTACCCAGCCCCATTTCAGGATATTCAGCTGCAGCTCATGGATAAGCTCGGCACCGCGCTCTATGGCTACTCTGGTCACGAGCGTGGAGTGCACGTTGCAGTAGCCGCAGTTGCACGCGGAGCAAAGATTGTAGAAAAGCACATCACTATAGATCGTGATATGGAAGGCACTGACCACAAAGCGTCACTGCTCCCTGAAGAGTTCCGTGAGATGGTAGAAGCGATTCGCCAAGTCGAAGCATCGATTGGCACGCACACCAAACGTTCAATGACCCAAGGGGAGCGTATGAACCGCGCCAACCTTGCGAAGAGTCTCGTGGCAACACGTGCTGTTAAAAAAGGTGAACGTATCACAGAAGACATGGTGTCTATTAAAAGTCCTGGGCGTGGTCTTCAACCGCACAAAAAAGGTAATCTCATTGGGCGGTTGTCGCGGCGTGACGTGAAGGAGGGAGATGTCTTTTATCCAACAGACTTGCTCGACAAAGTTGTGCTCCCGAGAAACTATTCTTTCAAGCGCCCATTCGGGATACCTGTCCGCTTTCATGATTTTAAAACTATGCTTGGGAAATCAAATTTTGATTTCTTGGAGTTTCACATGAGCTATCGTGACTTGGGGCTCGATCCACGAAAAATGTGCGAAGGTGTGTACGATGTGGGGCTCGTGGTGCATGGGGTAGAAACATTTGAAAATGATCACATCCTAGACTTGGCTTCAGAAGATGATGCTTACCGCCAGTTGTCGATTGCAAACTTACAACGCTGCGTGGACCACACTCGCATACTCAAAGAGTCGTTTCCGAAGACCAAAAAGCCGATGATTATTGTGAACGTGGGCGGGTTCACCAAGCACGCCCCACTTAAACCTGGAGATCGAGATGTACTGTATGCACGGGTAGCAGACAGCTTGTCCCAGGTAGCCCAAGAGGGAGTTGAAATTATTATTCAAACCATGCCTCCATATCCATGGCTCTTGGGAGGTCAGATGTTCCACAATCTCTTTTTGGACCCCGAGGACACCGCTCGTTTTTGTGCTCGCTATGGGTATCGACTGTGCTTTGACACGTCGCACTCCTTCCTTGCCGCGAATCACTTAAGTCGAACAATGACCGAATTTGTGACAGCGCTTGGGCCCCATATTGCCTACTTACACGTCGTTGATGGGGCAGGTGTGGGAGAGGAGGGGCTGCAGATCGGAGAAGGCACTCTTGATTTTAAGCAACTTTCTTATGATTTGCAGAGGGCAGCTCCCGCTGCCGGGTTTATTCCTGAAATATGGCAAGGGCACGAAAATGGAGGAGAAGGGTTCTGGATCGCGCTCGAGCGTCTTGAGAAGTGGTTTTAATCAACTGTGTTGCTATGGGAATACGTCTGTATCTAGCGGCCCCTTTTGCTCCTCATAAACCTTCGATTCGGATTGTACGCACACATGCGACTCAGGGCGGGGACCTAGAACCTCTGCTCTTTAAAGGTTTGCCAAGTGACTGGGATCTTTCTGCCATTACGTTCACATCGCAGCTTGAGGAGGCGGACGCTGTGTTGGTGCCCCAGGCAATGAAGCGACCTAGTGAGGTCTGGAATCGATATTTTGAATCAGTCTATACCCAGGCGCAAAACGTAGGGAAGCCGACATATCTATTCATTGGAGGAGATTTAGCGCACAAAACGCATGTGCGCAGAGAATATGTGGTTGCTTTCAAGGGTACTGAATATAGGAAGTCTATTGAACCTAATGAGATTATTTTCCCAGGATATGTGGAAGACTTAGGCGAAGGGAGGGAGGTGTCCATTCGAAAGAAGAGTGCAAAGCCTATAGTTGGGTTTTGTGGGTACGCGGGGTTTCCGAATACAAAAACTATAGTGAGGTACTTGGTTAAGAATGTGCTTCTGGACGTACTGGCGTTTATGACGCACAATCCGCAGCATTTAGTATACAAGCGAGGTATTTTCTTTCGGCGGTGGGCGATGGAGGTGCTTAGTCATGATGCGCGTGTTAAAACCAACTTCATCATCCGCGACTCATTTGGCGGCAATGCGGCAACAACCAAGGTTGATCCCACGCAGGCGCGGGCGGAGTACATCCAAAACATGCTCGATTCAGATTTTGTACTCGCACCGAAGGGTGATGGGAACTACTCGGCACGTTTTTATGAAGCACTCTCCTTGGGTCGTATTCCAATACTCATTGATACCGATATGGTGCTGCCGCTTGAAAATGCACTGGACTATTCGAAATTCATTTTGCGGGTGCCGCACACCGAAGTGCATCGTTTGGGCGAGATAGTGCACGATTTCTATGCAACTCTCACCGACGAATCTTTTGCCAACATGCAGCGCGCTGCACGCAAGGCTTTTGCCGAGCACCTGCGCTACGACCGCTTTTTCGCGGAAGTACTGCCTGCCCTGAAAGCGACGATGCCCCCTAATGCCGCATAAAGGCTCCCTTTGGCAGGGTGGCTGCCGGCCTGCTACAATGCCCCCTATGACATTAGAAAAAATCCTCCGCGGAGTTGTATTAGCCGGCATTTTCGCGATCCCATTTATTCCTCTGTTTGTAGCCAATACACTCTTCTTTCCGTTCATTACCGGGAAGAACTTTTCGTTCCGCATCATTGTGGAAATCATCGCCGCAGCATGGCTCGCACTTGCGGTGATTTCGCCACTGTATCGCCCGCGCAAGAGCCTTCTCTTGGGCGCGTTCGCGCTGTTTGTGCTCATTATTGGTATTGCTGATGCTTTTGGAGTAAACACATTCAAGAGTTTCTGGAGCAACTACGAACGCATGGAAGGGTGGGTAACGCTCGCACACCTCCTCGTGTTTCTCGCCGTTTCTTACAGTGTACTTACCACAGAGACGCTCTGGCGTCGTTTGTTTCACACATCAATCGGTGTGTCTGTTTTGGCAGGGCTCTATGGGGTGTTCCAGCTTGCAGGCTTTATCACCATCAATCAGGGTGGTGTGCGTTTGGATGCAACATTCGGTAATGCCACCTACCTCGCGGTGTACATGCTCTTCCATGTGTTCTTTACAGCCATGATGTGGGAAAAGGCATGGCGCGAAGGTGCTGCAAAGTGGGGAACAGGGCTTATGTACGGATCCATTATGGTGCTCCAGACAACCATACTGTTCTTTACAGCAACTCGTGGTGCCATCTTGGGGCTTTTGGGTGGCGCACTTCTCTCAGCAATTCTTCTGGTATTGCTTGCTCGTGACTCGCGCAATGCATGGCGCGCAAGTGCCGGTGTGATCGCTGTTATCGCGCTCATGGTCGGAGGGTTCTTTATGGCAAAAAATACCGCACTAGTGCAATCGGTAGAGCCACTCAAGCGCTTGGCTGATATTTCTCTTTCAGATGGGACGGTAGCATCGCGCTTTATGAACTACCAGATGGCCCTGCAGGGTGTGAAGGAGCGGCCGCTTTTGGGGTGGGGTCAGGAAGGTTACAACGTGGTGTTCAACAAGTACTATGATCCAAAAATGTACGGCCAAGAACCGTGGTTTGATCGAGTGCACAACATTGTATTCGATTGGTTGATTGCTGGAGGTATCCTCGGCTTCCTTGCCTACGTAAGTATTTTCTTAGCTGCTCTGTGGGGTGTGTGGATGAGTGGCGCGTTCTCGATTGCAGAGCGCAGTATGCTCACGGGCCTTTTGGCTGCGTACACATTCAACAACATCTTCGTGTTCGACAACATCACGAGCTACATGTTCTTTATCTTCACCCTCGGGTTCATTGCCTATCGCGTAGCAGATGCCCGTAATGCGCAGCCATTGTTTGAAAAAGCGTTGCCATGGAAGTTTCTTCCTGCAGCAGCGGGCGTGGCGGTGCTGGTGTTGTGGGGCACTGCGTGGGGCGTAAACGCAGCTCCGCTCACGCAGAACCGTGCACTTATTGCGGCTCTCCAGCAGCAGGGGTCACCTGATGCCAGCATCGCTGCCTTTGCAAAGGCAGTCGAGTACGGTTCCGTAGGCACACAGGAGGCGCGTGAACAGCTGGTGCAGATTGCTGCGCGCGCTGCAGGGAACACGAACCTTGCACCTGAAGCGAAAGGAAAGTTGTTTGAGTTGGCTGAAAAAGAGATGCAGACACAGATTGCCGCAGCACCACTTGATGCGCGATTCCCACTTTTCTTGGGCCTTCTCTACGCGTCATATGGACAGCACGACAAATCTAAGGCGGCACTCGAGCAGGCTCGTGCACTCTCTCCTAAGAAGCAGGCGATTATCCTCCAGTTGGCGATGAATGCAAATGCGCGTGGAAAGACCGATGAGGCACTGAATTATCTTAAGGAGGCATATGAACTAGAGCCAAAGTATCTCGATGCACGCATGGTGTACGCGGCGGCACTCATTCAATCAGGTAACGAAAAGATGGCGGAAGAACTGTTGGCACCACTTATGGGTACGGCAGAGGTTGCAGACCAGCGTGTGATCGCCGCGTACGCAGCACGCAAGAATTACACGGCTGTGGGGGCACTGTGGGAGAGCAAGGCCAAGGCTAATCCACAGGACGTACAGGCTCGTCTCTCTGTTGCCGCGTCGTATTTTGCAGCAGGAAACAAAGCAAAAGCCATTGAAACACTTGAGCAGATCGCCATAGATATTCCAGCAGTGGCACAGCAAGCGCAGGCGCTCATTCAAGAGGTGAAGAATGGTACTGCAAAGCTGGGGCAATAGGGAAGAGGGCGCTATTGAGCTTGACGCAAAAATAGCGAGAGCTATACTTTCTGTGTGGGTGCCATTGCAATGTGGCGTCTCCAAGAAAATCTACGTGAACACCCGTCTCGGCGGGTTTTCGCGTTTCCGTACCTTCACTCTGCGGTAGCAGAGTTTTGAAGTACAGAAACGCGAAAAGGGCGGAGCTGCAGAGGCTCCACACGCGAGCTTTGCTCGTACGTGTGGAGAACAGCGAGCCGTGCTCACGTGCACTGCGCAGCAGGACTCGTGGGTTTGCGTACTCACTTCACTCTGCGGTAGCAGAGTTTTGAAGTACAGAAACGCGAAAAGGGCGGAGCTGCAGAGGCTTCTGCGGGAGCTCACTCTACGAGGTTGGTAGGGAATAATGCAATGCACACGCGTACCCGGGTTCGAAGTGATTAGCATGCTACAGTTTGTACGTGTCGTCCGCAGGGTGGAGGGCGGCGGCACTCACAATAAGATTTTCATTTGGAGCTCGCACCCGTCCTCCACCGTGTGTGCGACAACTAACAAAACGACCGCTGATGAGGCGGTCGTTTTGCACACGGTATGCGAGCGACAAATGGAGAAAGGGGTCGGGGAAACTGGATGTTTCCCCGTGGAGGAAGGTATTGGAAACCGAGAGGTTTCCAACGCGCAGCGATTTGCGTGCTCGCACCCCTGCCTGCCGGCAGGCGTCCTCCATCGTGGGGGCGACATCCTGTTCTTGGTGCGCCAGCACTGTAGAACAGGGAAGTGCTCTTGTAGTGTAACTCAAAACAAAACAACCGCTGATGAGGCGGTTGTTTTGCGTTTTTGGAATGATGAAGTAAGAAGCGAACATTCAATGATTATGTTGATACCAATATGTCGGATAAGGATGAGATTGCGTAGTCACGTGTTCGACGATGTGCGGCATCATCCTGGATTGTGATGAGGAATAATCTCTTGAGCTGTCATGTCAGATATGCTTTGCATGCGGAAACTATATATGAATATATATGCATATCTAACTTATCCACAACATGACAAAAAAAATACATCACGCAGCAAATATTCATCCATAATGTTTGTAACAGCTCCCACAAGGAGCGGTCGAAATAAAATTTAGATACGCAATCCAACTACTATGGCAAAAAAGAAAGCTAAGAAGGCTGCTAAGAAGAAGGCAAAGAAAGTTTCAAAGAAGAAGCGCACCTAAGCATCTTCGCAAAGAAAACAGCTCCGCAAGGGGCTGTTTTCTTTTATATAGCTACGCATATGTCATGTTGATTTCCTTGTGCTTGTAGGACACTTTCGCACATGGGCGCTTTCTATGCTTAGAATGCACATTGTGACTATATCTTTGCCGCAGTGTGATGCTGAGCCACAAATGCCGCAGAGTATATTCCTCACATCTGCTTTTATATGCACCCACAAGGAACCATTTTCCCGCATTTTCTATAGTGGAGAGCGGGTGCAATTGGTGGTAGGATGGCGTAATGCTACGTTTTTTACGGGGTATTCTTGGTGACGAAAACCAGGCCGCTTTTGCGCGTGCTGAAAAAATAGTACCACTTGCCAATGCATTTGAGTCCTCACTGATGACGCTTTCAGACGATGCTCTCAAAGCAAAAACCCTCGAATTCAAGGCTCGGCTTGCGGCAGGGGCTTCTATGGATGATATTGTTCCTGAAGGTTTTGCGTTGGTTCGAGAGGCTTCCCGACGCACTCTCGGGCAGCGCCACTACGACGTCCAGCTGCTTGGAGGGGCCATTCTTCACTTTGGCGACATTGCTGAAATGCGAACGGGGGAAGGTAAAACATTGGTTGCGACCCTGCCTGCGTACGTGCATGCCCTTAGTGGCAAGGGGGTTCATGTGGTTACGGTGAACGACTACCTTTCGCGACGCGACGCGGTATGGATGGGACAAATTTACGCCGCACTAGGTCTCTCCGTAGGCGTTATCAACCATGAGCAGTCATTCCTCTATGATCCGGAGCACGTGGCTCCAGCTGAGGCAGATGAGGTGGATAAGGAGCGCGACGACATGGGATCATTCAAGGTTGCCCATGAATTTCTGAAGCCTGTGTCACGTAAGGATGCTTACGCTGCAGACATTACCTACGGAACAAACCAGGAGTTTGGCTTCGACTACCTACGTGACAACATCGAGCAGGAGGCGAGTCGCCTTCGCCAGAGAGTGCCGTACTTTGCGATCGTGGACGAGATTGACTCCATCTTAATTGACGAGGCACGCACGCCGCTTATTATTTCCGCCCCATCAGGAGACGCGGAGCGGCTCTACGATCGTTTTACTGGGATCGCGCGAACGCTCGTCCGTGATGAAGATTTTACTGTTGACGAGAAGCACCGCACTATCGCTCTCTCCGAGAGCGGTATCGAGAAGGCGGAAAAGGCGCTCGGTATCGACAACATCTATACAGATGCTGGAGTGAAGTATGTGCACCACCTCGAAACAGCGGTACGCGCGCACGCACTCTTCGAGCGTGACAAAGACTACGTGGTGAAGGACGGAACGGTTGTCATCGTGGATGAGTTTACCGGTCGTATGCAACCAGGGCGTCGATGGTCTGAAGGTTTGCACCAGGCTATGGAGGCAAAGGAAGGGGTACCCATTCAGCAAGAGTCGCGCACCTTTGCTTCGATCACGTACCAAAACTACTTCCGCCTCTACGAGCACCTCGCTGGTATGACCGGAACCGCTATTACTTCTTCAGAGGAGTTCTATAAAGTGTACGGCCTTAATACCGTCGTTGTTCCAACCCACCGCGCTGCGCAGCGTATCGATCACGACGATCTCATCTTCCAGAACGAGAAAGGGAAAATGAAGGCAATCGCTAAACGAGTGAAGGAGTTGTATGAAAAAGGGCAGCCAGTACTTGTGGGCACCGTTTCAGTAGAGAACAATGAGCTTCTCTCTGCGTACTTCAAGCAGGAGGGCATTCCTCACGAAATTTTGAACGCAAAGAATCATGAGCGAGAAGGAGAGATTATTGCGCAGGCAGGGAGAAGGGGAGCTGTTACCATTGCGACAAACATGGCCGGGCGCGGTGTCGACATCAAGCTTGGCGGGAACCCTTCTACGGAGGAAGTGTACAACGAGATTAAATCAGTTGGTGGCCTGTTTGTTTTGGGAACCGAACGGCACGAAGCTCGCCGCATCGACAACCAGCTCCGTGGGCGAGCGGGGCGACAAGGAGACCCAGGCGAAACTCAATTCTTCGTGTCTCTCGAAGATTCACTCATGCGCGTATTCGCATCAGATGTGGTGAAGCGCGTCATGGGTACATTTGGCATTCCTGAAGAAGAGCCTATCCATAACCGCATGATTACTCGGACGCTCGAAAAGGCGCAGACTCGAATTGAAGAGATTCACTTTGATTCCCGCAAACACGTACTATCCTACGACGACGTCATGAGCGCACAGCGCGCCAGTGTGTACACGAGACGAAAGATGCTCCTCACGGGTACGCTTGCGGACCTCGATGAAGAATTGGTGCGACTGGCGACGATAGAACCAACTATTGCGACTTCTTTTACTACTAAAAAGCAAGAGTTGGCTCCAGAAGATTTCGAGCGACATGTTCGCAAACTCTTGCTGCAAACCATTGACCTGCTGTGGGTAGACCATTTGGAGATGATGGATCATCTGCGTTCGAGTGTGAATTTGCGCGCATACGGACAACGCGATCCATTGGTAGAGTACAAGAAAGAGGGTCTTCGTTTGTTTCAAGACATGGAACTTTCATACGCGGGGCATGTGGCACGTCTGTTACCTCAGCTCACCTCTAGCGGCATGGCGCCAAAGCCAGTGATTGATTTCAAAGCGCTGAGTCAGGGGGTTGCACAAATCACCCGGACGCAGGGCGTGGTTGCTAAAACCGAGTATGGAAGAAATGACAAAGTAACCATCACCAATGGTACAGAGACTCAAGAAATGAAGTACAAGAAGGCCGAGCCGCTCCTGGAGTCGGGGGAGTGGCGTATAGTATCTTGATGAAGAAGCACGCCCGTTCGGACGAACAGCTGGCACACTTTCGATGTGCCAGCTGTTCGCATTGGTGGAGTATTGGTGACGCACCCCGGCGTCCCTTCTGGTACTGCCCATGGTGTGGCGAGAAGAGTGGTGTTGGCAAAATTAGCGGGAAATCCGGTAAGTAGAAAACCTCATTGTGGACAACTAAGGTGGTCAGGTGACCCAAACTCCTCCCAGCAATGAGGCTTTTTATCTCTAGGTCTGGTCCGAAACTCAAGGAATCTCGGCAACACGAGCTACGAATATACGTTATCTCGGACAAACGAGTACTGGAAATATAATGATATCGCGGTGATATGCCAGAGCGGCCTTTGATACTCCCTTTTTTGGTCTGTTCGCCATTTTGTCGACAATAGTTCTGAAATGCTTCCGTGCTATTTTTCGGTCCTTTGTGCGACATGGCGAGTCCTTGTGTCCTGGCTAGTTGCAGTTAGAATGCCCACATGGAACTTCTGACAACCATTGGGCTCGAGATTCACGTTGAGTTGAAAACGGCAACAAAAATGTTCTGTTCCTCAAAAAACTCCCCAGAGGCTGATTCGCCCAATGTTCATATTTGCCCTGTCTGCTTAGCACACCCTGGAACACTGCCAACAATCAACGCTAGGGCTGTCCAGCACGTCCTTAAGGTTGGTAAAGCTATTGGAGCTACTCTGGCGGATTACACCGAGTTTGATCGTAAGAACTACTTCTACCCAGATCTCCCTAAGGGCTACCAGTTAAGCCAATTTGCATTCCCGCTGGTTACGGGAGGGCAGCTGTGTAATATAGCAATTACGCGCATTCACCTTGAAGAGGACACCGCGCGTTCTATCCACGATACGAAGACAGGTGCAACTCTCGTTGATTACAACCGAGCCGGGGTACCTTTGATGGAGTTAGTAACAGAGCCGGTGATTCACTCTGCGGAAGAAGCGGGTAGGTTTGCTCGAGAGCTACAGCTACTCTTGCGATACTTAAAGGTTTCTGACGCTGATATGGAAAAAGGGCAGATGCGAGTGGAAGCCAATATCTCTGTCGCACCAGAAGGTCAGTTAGGTACCAAAGTGGAAGTAAAAAACCTCAACTCATTTCGTTCTATGGAGCGCGCCGTTCAGTATGAAGTTGCCCGCCACAAGGAGCTTTTAGCTTCTGGCAAGGTTGTTCAGCAGGAGACACGAGGGTGGGATGAGGGGCGACAGATAACCTTCGCGCAGCGTGTAAAGGAAGGATCGGCGGATTATCGCTACTTTCCCGACCCCGATCTGCCAAAGGTTCTCTGTAGCGAGGTGTCCGATCTCGCTGTGGGAGCCCTTAACCTTGGGGAGTTGCCTGACGCCCGCCGTGTGCGGTATCAAGGCCTAGGTATTGCACCTGCAGACGCAGACTTCCTCACTCGCGCACCGGAGCTCGCAACATTCTTTGATGCCGTTCTCTCAGAAGGCGTGGGATCTCCTGATTTTGCTCGGCTCGCCACGAACTATCTCACGAGTGACTTGGTGAGCTTGATCCGAGATATCCACGGGCAAGACACGGAAATGCGGTCAAAAATCCCTTTTAGCCCCTCCAACTTCGCACAACTAATTGAGATGGTTATTGGCGGAAAGCTCTCATCGCGAGGTGCGAAGGATACTCTTCGCTACATGATGACCGACAGTCGTGATCCAGAAACAATCGCAACCGAGCAAGGTTTGCTTCAGAAGGGCGGTGAGGATGAGCTGCGCCCACTTGCTGCGCGTCTCATCACTGAACATCCGGACATCGTAGCTGAGTATAAACAAGGCAAGGAAAAGATACTCCAGTTCCTAGTCGGAAAGGCAATGAAGGAAACAAAGGGTTCGGCTAACCCAACGGTAATGCTTAACCTGCTCCTGGAGGAGGTGGCTAAGGTGTAGTTACGTTTTCTCCACACCTAGAAAGCGACGCTGCATGTCGCGATGTATACTGGGTATATGAAGGACAGTATTCTTATTGACGGTCAAGAATATGTCTCGGCAAAGCAAGCCGCAGAATTACTAGACTATTCGGCTGACTACATCGGACAGCTAGCTCGGGGAGGCAAGATACTTGCTAAAAGAGTGGAGCGGGCCTGGTTTGTTAATGTGCCTTCCCTTCAAAAACACAAGGAGCAGGCCGAATTGTATGTTCCAGTTCCACCACCACTCGAGCATTCAGAATCGCTAGATACGATCGTTGGTCTAGACGGCCTTGAGTACGTCTCGGCAAAGCGAGCAGCGGAAATAAGCCATTATAGCCATGACTATGTGACGCAGTTAGCACGGGAAGGCAAAATTCCTGCAAAACAGGTTGGGAGCAGGTGGTACGTCGGTCAGGTTGAACTTGTAAAACACAAGGAGCACAATGATGCTCTTCTTGCAGCTGTGCAGGCCGCTGCGTCCGGTGTCTCGATAGTCCGTCCAGATCAGGAAAAGAAAAAGCAACCGGCACCCTTGCTTTCATATACGCCAGACAATCGAGCACTTTTTCCTGATATTAGCGCGAAAAGAAGTGAAATCGTCCATCCGCCACTGCATGAACCTTCTGAATTGCCGCGAAGCATAGTAGTTATGCCCCCAAAGCATGGTTTTGATGTCACACGTAGACCTTCCATGAGCCTTCAGGTGGCACCACAGATGTCCGTCCCTGCACCACGTCGTACGCTTGCACTGGCTCTGGTGACGGTTTCAGCAGTTTTTGTACTTGTTCTAGCATACGGAGCCACGAGCAATGAGCGATTTGTAGCCGCTGCCGCCGCCTCTGTAGTATCACTTTCAGATGTACTTGCTGGTCACGCGGAGTACTCAAGAAGTCGCTAAAAATATAGACAAATCGGGTATCCTGACACCTCCTTTCTGTCGTCTTTAGACGCATCAAGCAACTAAGGTCTCATTACGTTTTATCTGAAATCCCACCCCAGTAGTCACCTGGTGTGCCGTTGAGGTGCAAAACGCAGCAATTTTAAAGCGTAGGCCTGACTCTGTGAGCAGTAGAGCTCCCATGGAGCATTTTTATACGGAAGTACATGAACGGCATTAAACAGATTTTTTATATTCATATCCACTTTTTATCGGGATGGCCTCAATTGAATGGTTGAAAGTAGCTTAATGATATGCAAGTGAGGTTGCGAGTACTTCTCGGAGCCGGTTCTTTTTGATATTCGAGAGAGAAAAATATTGTGTGAAAATAAACTTTTTTAAAATAATTTTTTGGTGGAATCTTGTCCACACGTGAATCATCGTGAAAGCGATGTGTTTACCGAAAACACCATATAATTCTAGTAATTTCGCACACCCGACATTATGAGTAATAATCTTTATTTTGATGGACGGGAATACATTTCGGCTGGAGATGCGGCAGCACTTCATGACTTTACACGTGACTACATTGGGCGACTCTGTCGTGAGCAAAAAATTGTGGCGCGCCGTGTTGGTAGCCAGTGGTTCGTAGATGTTAAGTCGCTTGATACGTTCGTTCATGATCAGCGGCGTCGCAATGAAGAAAGATATAGTGCTTTGGCGAGGGAGCGTAAGAGTGCCTATGGTGCCGTTGCTCCTGCGATCGTTGCACCTGTAGCTGCACCAGTTGCGAGAGCGGTAGTTGAGCCTGTCGCGGCAATAGTCATTACGGAACCCGAAGTTTTTTTATTGCCTGAAGAAGAGGCACCCCGTGTTTCTCATAAGGTCTCTACGATGCAAGCGCACGTGGCAAAGACTCTTGCGGTCACGATGCCGCTTTCCACTGATGCGGTGCGTCAGGCCGCTGTGCACGGTGTCGCTCATGCTCCACTTCTTTCGCCGATTTTCGATTTTGCGCACAAGGTGCTTGCACTGGTTCTTGCGTTTATGTTGACGTTTGGGACATATGCAGTGGTAGACGCTGACTATGCGCGATCGCTCATAGCTTCATCGAAGCAGGCTGTCGAAACTGTCGCTTCAGTGCCTGAGCGTACAGTGGCTCTAGTAGACGGACTTCAGCAGATGAATGAGGGGGGAGAATCTGTCGCTCAGATTGCAGCGGCTGCTTCTGGTGGGGCCCTGGATATCCTGGCTGTACGTACGCGTGCCTTTGTTGACGGATTTGTATCGCGAGCAATGTTTTCAAGTCTTCCTTCTTTTGCTTTAGTTCTCCCACAGCGGAATGCTCAAGATGGTATGGTGCGCGTGACTGTGGTGCCATTTACGCCACAACCGACTGAAGTACAAAAGTCCGTTGCTGCCACAACAAAATACGTGCAGCAAACAGTCGTGGAGCAGCCAATACGTGAACGCATAGTGGAGCGTGTTGTTGCCGGGGATGCGTTGTCCCTTGCTGACATGCAGCTCCTCTTGAATCAACTTGATAACAAGTTTACCTCCCAGATAAAGAGTGTTACCGCAATGGTCCCGCCTGTGTTCTCTTCTTACGGAGGTACGGTTGCACAAACTTACCCAAGTACATTTGGACTCTCGCAGCGGATTGATTCGCTTTCGAACGTCTCCATTTCTGGAGGAACAATAAGCAATGCGAGTATTTCTGGCGGTTCTCTGTCTGGCGTTTCTATTTCCGTCAGCGACCTCTCGGGAGTTGTGGCAGTTGCGAGCGGCGGAACAGGAACGAGCACGGCACCTTCTTATGGCGCGGTGTTGGTTGGCGATGGTGCTGGAGGATATCAGTTGCTGGCCACATCATCGTTGGGGATTAGTGGTGGAGCTGGTTTGCCTGGTGGGTCTGATGCTCAGCTTCAGTACAACAATGGTGGAGTGCTCGGTGGTGCGACCGTGTACTTCGATGATGCAACAGGGCGTTTTGGTATCGGGACTTCGTCGCCGTATGCAGCGTTGTCGGTGGTGGGTGAAGTGGTTGCTCGCAATATCACCGCGACTTCTTCTGCAACATCTACACTTCCGAATCTTTCTGCTACGAATATTGCAGTCGGCGGGCGTCTGTATGATGGATCGGGCACAAGTGGTGCCAACGGGTATGTGCTTCAAACAACGGGTGCAGGAGTGCAGTGGGTCGCCACGTCTTCGCTGGGCATTACCAGCGGCAGTGGTGCTACTTTTGGGCAGGCATTTGAATTGGTAAACGGTGCACTTGCACCAACGACGAGCGTTGGGGTTATCGTCGCAGCTTCTTCAACCTTCAGTGGAGGAATTTCCGCTACGAATGCAACGACGACGAATGCAACCTCGACAAACACATATGCAACGAATGCGGTTGTGGTGAATGCAACAACTTCCAATTTGTACATAGGATCTTTGACGGGTGTGTTGCGCGCTGCAGCAGGCAAAGTGTCGACTGGCCTCGTGAGTCTTGCTACGGAGATCTCAGGTGTGCTCGGTATTACCAATGGTGGTACGGGAACCTCAACAGCGCCATCGTACGGACAGGTGCTCTTAGGGAATTCTTTTGGTGGGTATGATCTAGTTGCGACATCGTCATTAGGGATTGCAGGGAGCGGATCTTCTACATGGGGAGCTATCACCGGAACACTCTCAAATCAGACTGATTTGCAAAACGCGCTAGATGCGAAGCTTTCACTCGCCGCGTATTTTGCCACCACCACCGACGGCTTGGACGAAGGCACGAACAATCTGTACTTCACCCAGAGCCGTGCATCATCAAACTTTGCACAGAACCTCGCAGCAACAACAACGACCGCACTCACTGAAGGAGACAACCTATACTTCACCACTCCTCGCGCTACAAACAACTTCGTCACCAACTTGGCCGCCACCACCTCAGTCGCTTCCATCACCACGCTCTCAAACCTCGCCATCACCAACTCTCAAG
>JAGOVW010000052.1 GCA_018060545.1 Minisyncoccota bacterium | reverse complement strand
TGGGACTCCTCAGTTATCCGTTTGTAGTGGAGCCATTACTTTCGGTACGCACACAGGCACTCATCTGGGCAATTGGTTTCGCTGTATTTGTATATTTTTTGAGGCGCTACATTGCGGGGGAAGCCACAGTGGAAACGGCGGTTCATCATCGTGTGGTGCCCGCGTGGTCGAGCCGTATCCTTTGGCTCACGCTCGCTGCGTTTCCCGCGCTCTTGATGGTGGCAACCACGGCACAGATTACCCACGTCGTTGCTCCCATCCCGCTCTTGTGGATGGTGCCACTCGGTTTGTACTTGCTCTCGTACGTACTCGCATTTTCAGGGAGGGGTGGAGGGACGGTAGTACTTGCACTCTTTGTGGTGAGTGCCGCAGGTGCTCTGTATTTACTCGATGCCAGTGTGCATGTGTTTCTCCTGCGACTCTTTGTATACCTACCTCTTCTTTTCCTTGCGTCGCTCGCGATTCATGCCCAGCTGTACCGCCTGCGTCCAGAGGGGAATGCACTCTCCGCGTTCTATCTCTATGTATCGTTAGGCGGAGCACTCGGGACATTGGTCGTTTCATTTGGTGCACCGCTCATGTTCAATGAATTGTGGGAGTTTCCACTCGCCGTTTTTGCCGCGCTCTTAATAAGCAGTGGTCTGTTGCTGTATCGGCTTTCAGCTCGTATGTCGGTGTGGGTACCGCGTGTGCTGATGGTGGCAGTGGTATTTGGTGCCGGGCAATTCTTCTATGCGTTCACACAGGAACATTTTGGCTATCCCGGTGTCGAGAGAAATTTCTACGGTATTACGACGGTCATTGATGGAGGAGAGCGAGTGACACTCCTGCATGAGCAAACCGTGCACGGAACCCAATTAAAGACAGACGATCGATTACCGACGGCGTACTTCACCTTGCACAGTGCTATTGGGCGTACCTTTGGATATCAAAGAGTCCTGGCGCATCCGGACCGGCCACTTTCGGTGGGAGTGATTGGATTGGGTGCGGGCACGATGGCGGCATACTGTCTCCCGGGAGACACCTTTGTGTACTACGAAATTGACCGACGCATGGAGCGCATCGCCCGTGAGGATTTCACGTATTTGTCGCACTGCCCAGGAATCGAGGTACGCATCGGAGATGGACGCCGTTTGATGGAACAGGAAGTGCGCGCAGGGCAGACAGAGGCATACGACATCCTGATGGTGGACGCGTTCAACGACGACAACATTCCTGCGCACTTGGTGACGGTGGAAGCGCTCGATACGTATGGAAAACTTCTGCGCGAAGAAGACAGCATAATCATTTTCCAAACATCAAATAGATACATCAAGCTGGCGCCACTTATTATTTCACTGGCAAAAGAGCGCGGATATGCGGCGGTGGTAATGGAAGGGGACGTAAGCATGGACACCGCATCGCTCACGTCACAGTATGTGCTGCTTTCAAAAAACAAAGCCGTATTCAATCAGAAACTGTTTCTCGACGCATCAGTAGAGTTACCGAAATATATGCCGAGACCGTGGACGGACACCTATTCAAATATTTTGCCACTCATTGCGGTGCCGCGACCGTTTCGTGACTAATATAGGCTGGTAGAGCAGGCTCTTTTGTTTCCAGCTAATCTGTGGCATAGTGCAGAAAGTGCAGTAGCGTACTGCCGACCTTAAAACAGGAGCAGATCCATGCGAGTGAATACCCGTGCGTTCTTGATTGCGCTAATCGTTGGCTTTTTCTGCGGACTCATTGCGCCAACGCTGCGCGCCGAGAATCTGCAGAAGGGAGTGGTGTACGAACACACCACGACAGAGGCTGTGCAGAAGGCGACACCCATAGCGTTCAGGACGCTCGAGCTCTCGCGCATGCCATCGGCTACCGTGCCGGTGTGCAATGCGCCGAAGATTTCCTGCGAATCGTTCTGCTATCAATGCCGCGGCGGCCGCGACAGCTGCCTGCGTGATTGCAGGAATCGTGGCCACCCCTGCGTGGGCAAGTGTTAGTGAGCCACATCCATCGTTTCCCAGCCCCGACTTTGTCGGGGCTGGTTCTTTTTTGTGTGGATAAATGTGGTTGCGTGGGAGAAAGTGGCATATACTTGGAAACTAGTGGGAGAAAGTGGGAATATGCCCAGGTGCACGATTAAGGACGTGCGTCCTGAGTCTCGATAATCCATCGGGTTACCGAGAGTCCCCGTGCTTTGAAAAAAGTACGGGGAACATACGCCCTTGCGTCCAGCGCAAGGAACCACGAAATCTCACAACATATATGTTCATCGGAGAGTACGAACACGCGTTAGACGATAAGAAACGGGTGATGCTCCCGAAGGCATTTAAGGGCGGGCTAGGTAAGAAGATGGTCATGACGCGGGGATTCGACAATTGTTTGTTTGTCTACCCACAAGACGCGTGGAAGAAAGTTGCGGAAAAACTTCAGACACTTTCTTTTGCGCAGGCTGATACGCGTGGATTCAGTCGTTTTCTCCTTTCGGGTGCGGCAGAGGTAGAGGTGGATGCTGCGGGGCGTGTATTGATTCCGGAAAACCACAAGCAGTTCGCTGGCCTCAAGCGCACGGTGGTGTTTGCAGGGGTCTCGGATCGGGTCGAAGTGTGGGATGCAGGGCAGTGGAAGAGCTACAAAGCGCGCATCGAGAAACAAGCCGATGCGATGGCCGAGAAGCTCGGTGAGATTGGGGTGCTGTAAGTTTTTGGTTGCATAGAGCTGCTAGAGGATTTGCATACGTCATGCGCACGCGACGAACCACATCCTCTAGCAACTCGGTGCCACGAGAGACCGAGATGCACCAGAGCGTTCTTTTACACGAAGTTATTGATGCGCTTTCGCTCACCGGTGGTGAGACGATTGTTGACTGTACCGTCGGTGGCGCGGGCCACACGAAAGCAGTAGCCGCACAGCTCTCTGAAAAAGGGAAGCTGGTCGGTTTAGACGCAGACCCTGCTGCGATAGATCGCGCGCGCCGCGCCCTGAAAGGGGTGAAGCCGCGAGTGCTCTTATCCGTAAGCAATTTCCGCCACGTGCGACGCACGTTGGAAAGTTTGAAGGTAGATGCCGTAGACGGCTTTATCTTTGATCTGGGATGGAGCGGCTTCCAGCTCACCGCTGAACGAGGATTTTCGTTTATGGCTGATGAGCCACTCTTGATGACCTATGGCGATCGTGATGCGCATCCATTCACTGCCTACGATGTGGTGAACAATTGGGAAGAGAGCAGTATTGCTGATGTGTTGTACGGCTGGGGTGAAGAGCGGTTTGCCAGGCGCATTGCAAAGGCAATCGTTGCCCGCAGAGAGATGAAGCCGATTGCAACCGCGCGCGAACTAGGTGAACTGATAAGCCATGCCGTGCCTAGTTTCTATGCTCGCAGCAAGCTCCATCCTGCAACCAAAACCTTTCAGGCGATTCGCATCGCGGTAAACGACGAGCTGGGTGCTCTGCATGACGGTTTGTCGCAGGCACTGATATCGCTCGCGCCGCAGGGAAAGATTGCCGTCATCACCTTTCACAGTATTGAGGATCGTGCGGTGAAGCGACTATTCCGTGCGTGGCAAGACAGTGAGCTGGGTGCCCCGCTTACTAAAAAGCCGCTTCGACCAGGTGCAGTAGAGCTGAAGCAAAATCCTCGTGCCCGCAGTGCAAAACTTCGTGTGTTCCAAAAAAACTAACATGCAACCATACCAACACTATTATATAAAAACGAAGGCGCTTCTTGCCGAGGAGTACCTCTGGGAGTCGCACCTGCGGCGCCTGTTGGTGTTGTGTACCGCCGTTGCTTTCATGATGTACGTATACTGCGTTGCTGCCTCTATTTTGAATGTGATTGCACGTAAGGAGGCTGATGCGCACGCCGTTTCATTTGCGGCAGCTATCTCGTCGCGCGAATCGGAATACTTCTCGCTCACACAATCGGTAAAAGAGGAGTCGCTTGATGCACATGGACTCTTTGCGGTAACCGACAAGCACTTTGTGACGCGTACGCCAACACTCGGCTTCTCCGCGCATGTCCGCTAAACCGAAGGCCGTCGCTCGTTTTCAATGGCGAGTGCGCATTGTGCTGGGCTGCCTCATGGCGCTGGCGCTTCTTTTAATTGGTCGCCTGTACATGGTGCAGGTGGTTGATGGTGCTGCGTATCGAGCCGAGGCGGAAGGGCAGTACACCTCAACGGGTGCGGCATCAGAAGCCCGTGGCGACATTTACTTCACCGAGAAAGATGGGCGCGCGTACGCGGCTGCGGTGATGCGATCGGGATACAAAATTGCCATACAGCCAAACATACTTGAGAATCCCGAAAAAGTGTATGAACTCCTGAATGCGATTACCCCGATTGCACGCGAAAAATACTTTGCTGCTGCGGCAAAGAAATCTGATCCGTACGAAGAGGTGGCAACCCGCGTTGATGATGAGGCGGGAAAGAAAATTAGGGAGCTCGAGCTATTGGGTGTGGTGGTATCACATGACCGCTGGCGATTTTATCCAGCACAAGAACGTGCCGCACAAACATTAGGCTTCGTCGGCTTTCAGGGGCACGAGCGTGTGGGGCGGTATGGTTTGGAGCGCTACTGGGAAGACACCTTGAAGCGAGACCCTAACGCACTG
>JAGOVW010000003.1 GCA_018060545.1 Minisyncoccota bacterium | reverse complement strand
GCATCTACCTGGAAACAGGGGAAGAGGCGTGCCTGGTCTACGCGCGAGGCGTCTTCCTGGAAGGAGTCTCTCCCGATTGAGTAGAGGGTGAAATCGTGTATGATAGAGGCGCGCCCTAAGGGGCGCGCCTAGCTATTGGGTAGCAGGTGTTTCTTTCAATTTTGCCGGATCGTCTAATGGTAGGACTCCTGCCTCTGGAGCAGGGTATCTTGGTTCGAATCCAAGTCCGGCAGCAAAATATACGCAGTAGATTTTGCTGCGGGAAGCAGTATGCTGGGGGCATACTGCAGCTTGGATTCGAAAAGCCGTAGCTGGGCCGATGTGTTCCGTACGATGTGGTGATACCATTGCTATATGGCTAAATTTGAACCTCATAACGTCGACCTTATATCGGTGTTTGAAAAAGAAGTTTTATACGAAGTTCCTCGATTTCAACGTGGGTATGATTGGGGGAAGGAGCAAATTGAGAACTTCTGGGCTGATTTAGAGTCGGTTAATCAAAAAGGTAAAGACTCACTTTTCTTTGGTAGTTTTATATTTCTTAGGAGCAGCACCGCAGGCGACACCTTGTCAATTATTGATGGGCAGCAGAGAATCACCACTTTACAGATCCTATTCATAGCAATTCGTGTGCGAGCCAAAATTCTGAATGATGATCCTCTTTTAATTTCGAATGTGACGAACCTAATTGACTACGTGGCGAACCGATTTGCCAGAGCTGAAAATACTGGAATAAAAAAATTGACACCTGCTAAAGGAATCAAGCCTTTGTATGACCTGATGTCTGATTATAAGTGGGATGGTCACATCCCCGACAAGATTGAGGGACTCGATGGCAGAAGATATCGGAAGATGAAGAGAAAAGTGGAACCTGTTTTTCACTTCCTCCATGACAAAGTTAAGAGTCTGTCATCGAGCGAATTGGCTGAAATATTGAATTCGCTGCAGCGCATTTTTGTGACCGAGATAAAATTAGATGACCCACAAGAAGCATTTGATATTTTTGAGCGAACAAATGCTAGAGGAGTCAAATTGGCTCAATCTGATCTTGTCAAAAACCTCCTATTCCAGAACTCCAAGGAATCATTGCATGATGAAATCGATCAAAAATGGGATCAAATTTCCGCGAATTCATCTGACAAGTTGAGTCAAATGTTGAAGTATTACACTGTCACCTTTAATGGCAAAACTCTTAGGAAGGATATTTTCCCTAAGCTGAATGTTCTCGTAAAAGGAAAGAGTACTCTCGAGTTGGTTGAAAATCTCTTACGTTTCTCGTTTTTTTATAGGATGATGTTGGATGAAGACATTACCTTTGCGCATGGCGAAAGTCTTTTAAAATACTTCGAGGAGATGGGTAGTCTGCACCTGCTGGGTAAGAAATACCAGCGAAATCCAATTGTTCGCTCAATCTCAGCATTCCAGCTTTTTGGGATTACTCAACTTTACCCTTTGATCTATACCTACCTCGAAGCGCTAAAACGATTCTCAACAGAAGATGGGGCGAATCCTAGTGGAAAGAAGTCGAGTGGTGAGTTGTTTATTTGTTTTATAAAAAGGTTGGAAAATTTCCATTTTATTAATACTGTTATTGGTGGAAATATCGGAAATCAAGTTGAGACACTGTACGCCGAGTATGCAAAAGCGTTCAGTGATGCCCCGGATTTTGCCACTCTCATTGAGAAAGAACAGAAACTTAAGACAAAGCTGCTTGAGCTTAGGAACAAGCGCAAGTCGTTTATCTCTCAATTTTCCAGCATTAGTAGTGATGAAATTGGAAAGCCTCTTACGTATTACATTTTCGACCGCTTGGCAAACGCTGAATCGCAAGGGGATCAGATCTATCCTCTGTATGTCCCGTCTTCCGATATTAAGAAAAATAGTGCCAATATTGAGCACTTTTACCCCAGAAGTCTGTTTCAGAGGAAAGGAGACTTGGTCGGGCCTGAAAGTGGTGACAACATAGGGAACTTGCTAGTCATATCGATGCATTCAAACAGTTCATTTAACGACGCGACCCCTGAAGAAAAGTTTGCAAAAATTGACGAGGATGGCAAGTGGCTTGCAAACTTAGGCAACAGCAAACGTATAATCACTCAATACAAAGGGCGAACATGGGATAAGGAGCTCATTGATAAGCGTGCTATGGATCTCGCTCAGTACGCCTATGACACGGCATGGAGCGTTGATATTAGTTAGCTTTTTTGAAATCGAAACCGCCTAGCATGCGCTGGTTCCATCGTCTTAGCGAGGCATACGTGAGCTCCCCGATTGTTCGCATGGGGTAGGGGCGGGTGAGTCACAGCACATCTTTTCCCTTAAACTAAACCCATGCGAAATCTAATCATGTGGAACGTTGTCACTCTCGACTTTCGATTTGAAGTAGGGAAGCCGTAGGACCTATCTTTCATGAACTCAACGGGGCGAGAGTGGAGAAAAGGCTCTGCTATAGTTAGTGGGTGAGTAATCTGATTTTCGTTGGTCTCGGAGTGATCTTCTTCCTTGGGCTCTTTCTATACCTCGCGATTTTTGTTGGATTCGATGGTGTTGATTTTGGAGGGGGGAAGACCACTAATCAAGTTCATGTACGCCCAAAAGGGTACAGGGTACGCTCTGTCGTGATGAACGCCAGCGAGCAGGCACTTTTTTTTGAAATCAGAAAACAGCTGCCGGCCGAGTATCACCTCTTCCCGAATATGCGCATAGCAGATGTTATAGACGCCGTGCATGGCGTAGGATTCTATAATCGCAGAAACAAAATACTTCCAAAGCATGTGGATTTTTTGATATGCGACAGAAGCTTTAAACCCATCGTTGCGATAGAGCTGAACGGATCATCGCATCAGCGTGCTGATCGTATAGAAAGGGATGCGTTGGTGGCGGATATCTTTTCTCAGGCGGAATTACCACTGGAAGTTGTTAATGTAGGTACTGACTTTCAAACACAGGTTTCTACTATCACAGAGAAACATTGGGCGCCGCACCGTAATGTCTAAATCTTTCAAATCAAAACCGCCGCAGAATGCGGCGGTTCCATTTTCTGTGAGTGATCTTATTCGAGATCATCCACGTCAACCTCAAAATCCAGATAGCGTCTCACGGTGTATGCCAATCCATCGCTCGTGGGGCACACTCGGTAGCCGCCTTCATCGCCACATTCTTTGTACAAGCGTGGGGCCTGCGCAGGTACCGAGCCCGTAATCCAGAATCCATGCTTCCTGGAGAGCGCTTCGAGCTCCTCAGCAAACGCATGCACTTTCATGGCGTAGGTTTCTTTCCATGGCAGCTCGGGCCACAGCGTTTCAGCCAGATGGCGTGCATACCTAATGGTGTGCTCATCGATTTTGCGTGTGTTGCGCATCATCGTTTCATCAATTGTGCGCAGCACAAACGGGGGAGACAAGAAGTACGAGGCGAATGTTTCCTCAGAGAGGAAGCCGCGCACATCGTGTATCCGCCCGTCAGGAGCGCGAACGCCGGCGTGCCAGATGACGTCGCCTTTCATGAGGCCGACCATTGGCCAGCCTAATCCGTCGTTCAGGGCAATGGCGAATGCGTAGCATTCGCCATTCAGATACACATGGCGATACATGTCGTGCAAGAGCGCGTGGTCTTCAGGATTTTTCTTGAGCGTCGCGATGATGGTGGGCATGTGTCACTCCCAGCTTTGTTGTCCCTAGAGGTGATACCACTGTGCGTGCTGAATGTAAATCAGCGCGTGTATACAAACCCCTGTTTTTATGGTATGAACCGTCTGGATTGAACCTTAACGTACAGAGGAGAAACGCACATGCTTAGCCGTATCAGGCACAGCGTGGCGGGAGATCTTTCTTGGTTGCAGTTGTGTAAGCAATCTATCTTTCAGCGTGACCCGCAGAAAGAGCACGCTTTCAGGCGATTTTCGCTCGAACAGCGTGGGTGGTTCTGGCTCATATTTCCCCGCATCACTGTGGTGGAGCATGAGTCGTTCACACTAAAGAGTATTGCAGCAACAGCAGCGAAGGAAGTTTCTGCAGCGCTACAAAAGCTGGGCCAAGAGGCGCAGAGCACTATCAGAGAGGCAGTGGAGCGCAGCGCAAAGCAGCGTTCCGGTCGTGCTCGAAACGCATTCAATCGCGAGGTTGATGCGCTGGTTTTGGGCACCGAGGAATTGCCAGCAGCATTTGCTACCGAAGGACGTGCTGCCATCCAGGCAGTACACCGATCGATGGTAGAGGCTGCGGGAACGATTGGGCAGAAACAGTTTGAGCAGGGCATTAAAGAGTGCCTCGCTCAAATGATTGTGTATGCCCGCAAAGAGGCAGGTGCCGGGGTATCGCGTGACGAACAAGTCACCGCGCTTCCGATTGGTACTCGCTTTGTCTACCGAGGCGACTCGACGACGATCTACTTCATAGAAGAGGCGCCGCGCGTACGCACTATTAGATGGGATCGTGAGCTCGTGCAGCTTTCGTTTCCATATGTGGTGTTTGCGCTCGTGCTGGAGAACGGGAGGTACAACAACTTTCACGCGTTTTTCAGAAACGAACCGCTCGCGCTTCCAACCGATCGTTTGCATCGGCCACCTCTTCCGGATTTGCATCCCGACTTGGCGCTCTGCTTTCCTGCGCCACGTGTAACGCGTGGTGCACCGGCAGATATCGCTGTGTCGGCGCAACTATCTTTTTGGGAGAGCAGCTTTAGTTCACATCATCTGAATGCGCACTACGAAGCGTCGGCACGAAAGATCCCTGACTTTTCGTTGCGCACGTGGCGTACGACGAGTTCTGGGCGTCCGCTCGATGTCCTGAAGATTCGGTGGCTTGAGAGTGGGTTCACTGTGGCAAGCTTTGGTGCGCGAGCACCAGCAAAAGCTACTGCATTCAATGCAGGGCGAGCCATGTCACGACTCGAACGATACTCTCACGATGTGTCTGGCGCATTAAGTTTGGCGATTCGAGAGGCAGTGGTTAATGCTGTGAGCGACGAGAAAGGCGTCGCCGCAGCACGCGCATCATTCGACGAGAAAATGCGCACCGCACTACATGAAGCCGGCATTGCACAACGGATGGCCGATCTGATTCGTTCTGAGCTTGAAAAAGCGTGCACCGACGCAAAGATAAGCGACACCGTTGCGGCAGTGAGCAAACGTGCGGCAACACAGGTGCAAGAAACTATCAACGAAACGCTCGCTTCGGCGCTCTCTGCAGTGGCTGATCAGCTCGGCGGTGCGTTGCAAGATCAACAACCAAGACGTGAGGAGTAAACCATATGCTACCGGTCTTTCTGAAACGACCTGGTGTGCAGATACCTGACCATGTTTCCACTGCACATGTGGTGGCGACAAACGGGGTTTTTCTGCGCATCAGGAATAACTGGCTTGCAGCGACGGTACCCATCGATGTGGCAACACTCGAGCGGGAACGCCCCCAGGCACAGCTTCTCTTGCCACCGATTGATGCGGTGGTGGTAGGGCAGGTGTTGCTATTCTTCCGGCGCATCTATCAGCTGTATCGCTCGGAAGCAGCAGTGTTGCTGCATCACGGACCTGCGGGATGGGCATGCACTGTTCCGCCGCAGATAGTGAGTGCAGCGCACGTACACTACGACATGAGCGAGCGGATTCCTGGATATAGCTGCGTCGGCACCATGCATTCGCATGGAAGTCTGGTCGCGCGGCATTCATCGGTGGATGATGCAGACGAGGCAGATTTCGATGGGGTACATATCATCATTGGTGATCTGAACCAACGGTCGAAGTTTTCCATGGAAGCGTCGCTCGTGGTGCGCAGTCATCGTTTCTGCATCGACACCCATGTGGGTGGCGTGCAAGAAGACGGACGGTTCTCGTGGCAAGATCGGCGAGGGGCGTACAGCTTTCACAGCGACGCTCCCGCACTTATGGATTGGGAAGTTCCCGAATCATGGGTGAACAATGTGACTCATTCAAGTTCTGCTCGGCTACCACAAGCATCGTCGCCAACAAGAGGAGTACTCCATGAAGAAACCTGACATTCGCCGTGTTGTTATCGTTGGCCTCGGAGGTATTGGCACGCACCTGGCGCCGCCACTGGCGCGCTATCTGCGCCAATCATTTCCGCAGGCACAGCTCGTGCTCGTGGATGGAGATCAGTACGAGCCAAAGAATGAAGCGCGCCAAGAATTTGACGCGTTGGGTAACAAGGCAGAAGTAACTGCAGCCCGCCTGAAGCGACTACTACCGGAATTGCAGGTGGATGCAAAGCCGCGGTTCATCACCGACGACAATGCATTCGTGCTGATTCCGGAAGGGAGTGTGGTGTTCTCGTGCGTTGATAACCACGCGACGCGAAAGCTGCTCTCCGACCACTGCGCCACACTCAAAGACGGGACCCTCATTTCGGGCGGTAACGGCTTCGACGACGGCAACGTGCAGGTGTATATTCGTCGGGGAAAGAAGAACGTGACTCCGCCGTTGACCTACCTGCACCCCGAGATTCAGAAGCCCACTGATCGGAATCCCGACGAGCTAAGTTGCGAAGAGCGCTCGGCCCTGGGGACGCCACAGTTGGCATTTGCGAATCTCACCGCGGCCGCCAATATGGCGAACGCGTTCTACGTCATCACAGAAATTGGTGTCGTGTACAGTGAACTGTATTTCGACATCAAGAGTGGGCAACAACGCCCGGTACTAAGAACGGAAGGAACCAAGAAATGAGCGACATCGCAGACTCGCCCGTGACCACGGGCAGCGTGCAACTCTCCCTCTCGTACGGTCCGACCACGCAGAGTTTCGATGCGGTCGGCCGAACCGTCGAGGACTTCCTCGGCGATCAGGATGTGGCCGACGTGATGGGATACAACGAACCGTGGAAGGGATCTGTGCTCGTGAATGGAAAGGCAGCCGGGCGCACCTACGTGATCCAGCCCGGCGACAACATCGAGGTCATCAAGCAGGCCGGCGACAAGGGCTGACCTTGGCACCGTGACCTGTTCATTTATACGAACCGCCCAGCGTGCTGGGCGGTTCTCTTTTTTGCTTTTGAGGGGTGCAGGATGCGGTGATACACATGCTATCCTTTTCACATATGCGATTTTCATTTTTGCCAGGCAGAAAAAATAAGCAGGAAGTTGCACCAGTAGCTGATGCAGTATCAGAGGGTGCGGTACAGCCAACACCTGTACCAACGGAAGGGGGCGGTGATACTCACGAGGCGCGACAGAGTGATTTCGAAGCACAGATGCATGCGATCAAAGACCGTATTCCAACCATGGCATCGATTGCAACACCAGATGAGTTCAGCGAGGTGCAGCACTACATCCGCTGGGCGCAAAAAGATTTAGATGGTAATCCGGCAAGTATCGTGGATGCGCGCAGTGGCAGCACCGTTAATCAGCTGAAAGCAAGTGCACAGCACGCATCCACAGAACGGGAACATGTAGGAAAGCGCATGTATGCGGTTGCCGACCTTTTCGATTCGGTACAGGTGTTTGTGTACCTCAATGGTAAAGAGATTGAAACCTGGACGTATACGCAACCAAAAGAAATTGAAGGCACTGTGTAACTAGTGGCCGCCACTCCATATGCGATGCGTGCTACAGTGATTCTATGATTACGATGGCAACAAAACGTGTGTTGATGGGTGTTGCACTTGGTGCGGTGCTCGTGGGGAGCGGAGTGCTATTTTTTGCCAAAACGGCGAGCGTGCCTGCGGCTGGTCTTGAATCAAGTGCACTGCAAACCATCGCGGCACCAACGTTTCTTGCTGAGTATAGGAATGATGCGAACGCTGTAGTCCTCGATGTACGCACGCCCGCAGAGTTTGCAGAAGGGCATATGAAGGATGCGGTCTTGATGGATTTCTATGCACCCGATTTTAACGAAAAGATTGCGCAGCTGGATAAGGACGCGTCGTACTACGTGTACTGCCGCAGTGGGAATCGTTCGGGGAAAACACTGGCAATGATGCGTGAGCTTGGCTTTACCCAGGTGCGGGATGCTGCGGGAGGAATTGGGGCGTTAGAAAAAGCAGGTGCTGACGTCGTGCGGTAGGCGCGGAAAAAGTGCGGCCCCCAGCGTAGCTGGGGGCCATGAATGTACTCCTTTCCAAATCCGTGCTGAGGAAGAAGGAATCTATGCGTCGCTCTTTGCGGAGGCGGACGTCTTGCCGGTTCCCGACACGGGCATGCCGCGCATCGGAACGTTGTTGCTGGCAGCTTCTTGCGCACGTTCGGCGCGCTTGCGTGCTGCGCGATTGTCGCGCTTCGGCGGACAGCGGCCTTTTGCGTGGTTCTGCCCGCAGGCTTTGCAACTCATCGTTCTGCTCCTTCTCTTGTGATCGGCCCAGATTTTTTGGCCGGGACATAAAATACCACAGTTATTCGGAAAAGCAATTATAGCGTGTACTGCGTGTGAAGTCGTGATGCTTGCATGCCATGGTTATAATTTCCCACATGACACCATCATCACAACGAGGGTTTAGTACCGTTTCTATCATCGTGCTTATTGCAGCAGTAGGCGCGGCGTACTCTATAAAAGACGAACAGGGCGTGAGCTATCTAGAGCGCGGGTACCAGATGGCCCACCACTACACGATTGGAAGAAACCAAGACGCCCTCGAGCAGGCAAACAGCATACGAATGAAAATGCAGGCACACGAAGATGCCACACAGGCAGCTATCGAAGAATAGGAGATAGAGCGGGTAACTTCGATTGAGTTGTTTCCATCCTGAGCTGTTCTACAGTACATACGGAAACAGGAGGAGAAGCCATGTTCGATCTGGTGCATGATGAGCGATTCGCGGCGTTCGAGCTAACGGTGCGCAAAGCTTTTGATTTGGTGAACATTCCCGATGACGATACGCTGGGGCCACGTGTCGCATTCCTCCGGCACAAAGCACTGTGCTGGGTGACCTGCACACCGCGTGATGTGTGGTTCGATGCCCCCAGTCGAGTAGCGGTGTGGGATAGCAGTGCACCGCTTCCCATCATTCAGGATGAGCATGAGTGGCAGGAAATAGCGCCTCTGTTTTACGTGGCATATCACCTGGGCTGTGGTGCGACTTGTGCTGCTACTGTTTTGAATGGCATGTCGGAACGTGTATTCATCTGGCTCGACGAGGAGGGGAATCTGCCAGATGGCGAATACATCGTGCAGATGCTTGCTGCATATAGGAAGCAACATGCTGATCATGGTTTTGTTCCCTAGGTGCTATCAAGAAAATCGAATCCGGCGCAGCAATATGCTGCGCCGGATATTTTTAAGAGCTCCCACTGCTTGTGGCTTGAGAGAAGAACGCGGCACCTTCGGCGGTCGCCTCATTCAATACTGCACGATGTTCTGCGCTCAGCATGGCCAAGTTTGGATCTGCCGCGAGATGCACCAGCTCATCAAGCACGGTAGCGGTGCCGAGCCGGTTGCCCCATTGTGGGTGAGGTAGGCGCATGATTTTCATGCCCCGGTCCAACATCGTTTCGCCTTCTTGTAGCGGTGTGCTCTGGAGGCGGTCGCGGTCGAAGGTGAACCCGAAGTATCCCAGAACATCTTCTGCTGTTTCGACGGCGCGCACCGCATCAATGAGCGACGCTAGGCCGTACAGCTCTGCTTTCAGGAACTGTGCTTTGGCCTGATCAACGTCGGCGCTGCTTGGAACAGCTCCATGTTTTGCCGCCACTTCTCGCCGCACCAGAATACGTGCGCAACTGACGACTCTGGTCTCGCTGGCTACGAAACTATGTTCGAATTTCACTCGTACCTCCTCTGTTGTGTGACTGCGTGTGACCGTACCATAAGGGTGCGCCGTGGGTCAAAGTGTGAACGGTGAGGACGGGCATCTGTAGGTTTGGTATGATGCACCTGTATGTTTTTTAGCGCACTACTCCTGTACGCCCACGTACTCTTGGGCGTAGTTACCTTACTGTGCGTTGGTGTGATTGCGGCGCGCGTTTGGATAGGGTCCGCTACAGCGCTCTGGAGTGAGCGCATGTACTCGCTACTCTCTGGCCTTGCCGTGATGACGCTTGGTTCTGGTGCGCTTTTGGTGGTGCTTTCACCCACACAGACGGGAATGGGTACGTGTGGCGGAGTCGCTCTGTATGTAGGGGTGGTGGCACTGGGAATGGTGGTCTTGAGGCGCGGCACAGATGCGCTGGTGTTGCCACGCACACCGGTTGCCCTCTATAGCAGTGTGGGCCTATTTACCATGGTGACGATGCTTGGGTACTAATATATGCGTGCACTATTTCAACGCAGAGCAACCGAGTTGCTGCAGTCTGTAGGGCTGACTATCAACGGCACGCAGCCGCATGACCCTCACGTACACGATGCTCGTGTGTATTGGCGCACCTTTGTGTTGGGAAGTTTGGGGTTGGGTGACGCCTACGTTTCTGGTATGTGGGACTGTGAGAAGCTCGATGAGTTCTTCTATCGGGTACTGCGAGCGCAGTTGGAATACGATATTGGCCAGCTGGCAGATATGCTGCTGCGCATGCAAAACACCTTCTTCAACTTGCAGAGTGTGCGCCGCGCGTTTCAAGTGGCGCAAAGACACTACGATGTGGGCAACGGCCTGTACGAACGCATGCTTGGAGAGAGTATGGGATACAGCTCGGGCTATTTCGGGAATGGTGCCACCACTCTCGCAGAAGCCCAGTACGCAAAATTTGATCGCGTGTGTAAAACGCTCAAGCTCGCCCCTGGTATGCGCGTACTTGAAATTGGTTGTGGGTGGGGCACTTTCGCAGCTTATGCTGCACAACACTACGGAGTGAGTGTTGTCGGTGTGACCGTTTCAAAAGAACAGCTCGCATTTGCTGAAAAAAAGTGTGAGGGGCTCCCAGTGACTTTTTACTTTGGTGACTATCGAACGCTGCCAAAAGAGTACGAGGGAAGTTTCGATCGTGTTGTTTCTATTGAAATGATCGAAGCGGTGGGATTGAAGAACTTGCGCGCGTACATGCAGGTGGCCCATACGATGCTGAAAGTTGAGGGGGCTTTTCTTCTGCAGGCCATACTAGGGCAAGGAGTACCTGATTCATGGATTTCCACACGTATTTTCCCTAATGGAGTGTTGCCACCCTTGGCGCAGCTGGAAAGTGCGATTCGCGGATTGTTTACGATGAATGAGATTGAGCGATTTGGCAAAGACTATGACCGCACGCTCATGATGTGGGACGAACGGTTTCGTGGCGCGTGGGGTGAGATTCAGAAGCTAACCGATGATGCGGGTAATACTTTGTACGACGAGCGCTTTTATCGCATGTGGCGATACTATCTGATGGTGTGTGCGGGGTTGTTCCGCTCGGGGACGATTGATGTGGGGCAGATACATCTCATCAAAGAAAATTAGTTACGGCGTTGTGCGAGAACCCTGTGTCGTTTTGTCCTTCGTATGCTGTGGGCGAGATGAAAGGGTGGGACGCACTCCTTTGACGTAGAGGCGTACGGCTTGCCAGTGGATGCGCCACACAACCAACAGTGTCATCAATGGGTACATGATTACGACGGTACAGATGCGCCTGGTGGTAAGCGTGGTGCGGGTGCCGCCCATGTATGTATTCAACAGGTGTACGTTGTTTTCGTAATAGTTGATGACCGATTTGAATTTCGTGGGGTTCACGGTGAACGAGAACGTATAGCTGCCTGGTGCAACGGTATTGAAGGGCGAGACGTACAAATTCTTCTTTGCCGCAAAGAGGTCGGACGGCTCGATGCTTCTGAAATCCTCGTTCAGGAGTAGGTAATTGTGGTTATCGCCAAACGTGTTGTGCACCTCACATAGTACCGCTTTCAGGTGTGTATTTTTTTCGAACACGAGCCAGTATGAAATGGGGTTGAATGCAAAGCCAAAAAGACGTGGGTGTGCAACTAACAGCACGACATCGTCATCTGCTACGTGCATTCCTCGTGTGCTGCACTGTGCCGCAATCCACGGGCGCCACGCGCTGCCATCTTTTGGGCCATGATCTTTCGTATGCATGCTGAGCACATTAAAGCGGTTGAACGAAAAGAGTGCTGGCGTGGCTACGGGTTCATTGGTAACGGGACACACCGTGTAGTACACCTGGTAGGTGAAGGCGTTCTTTTTGGGTGAAAATCGTTCGTGGCCCACTGTGGCGGTGAGGAGCTCCACGTTCTTCATAGAGAAAGACGGATAGGGAAGCCAAGCGCTTGCACCGCGTGTACCGCAGACGCGATGCCGTCTTCATGAAATCCAAAACCTAAGTGTGCACCCACATAGTGAGTACGACCCGTGCTTATTTCCTGTATGCGCGCTTGGCCCGAACGAGCTGCAGCATCAAACACGGGATGGGCATACGTGTACGTGTGATGGGTGAGATCAGTGCGAGGTGTGCGCGACGGGTTGAGTGTGACAAAAACTGGGTATTCTTTCTTAATGTGTTGCAGTGAATTCATATAGTAGGTGAGTGCGACGCGCTTTGTAGCCCCCACTTCTTCGACGTAATTCCACGATGCCCATGTGTTCTTGCGGGGTGGCATAAAGGATTCGTCGCTGTGCAAGACGACGTGATTCGAGCTGTAGGAGAATAGTCCCAATACGTCACGCTCGGCATGAGTTGCATCGTGGAGCATGGTAAGTGCCTCGTCCGCGTGCGTGGCGATATAGACGTGATCAAAGGTAGCACTGCTGTTGTCGGTCGTTATTGTTACGGCATCGGTGGAGCGGGTGACGGACGTAACTGGTGTGCTGAGACGGATGGTCACACCTTCGCGTGCGAGTCGTTGCGCAAGGGCTTCCACGTACCGAATAGAGCCACCCTGTATAGTCTTCCACTGTGCTTTGGTAATCGTGTTGAGCAGCAGGTGATTATTGAGAAAACGGAACGTTTCGTATGCGGGGTATTTTTCCAAAGCATCGGTCCCTGCAGACCAAATTGATGCCATCATGGGGTAGAGGTACCACGACGACAGCTCTGGTGAAAAGCGGTGCTCACTCAGAAAATCTCCCAGGAGCTTTTCGGGGTCTGGCTGCTGCAAGAAACGCTTTGCTGCTGCATTGAATCGTATGATGTCTACAATCATGCGCCAGTAACGAGGATTCATGCATTGGCGCAGATTGCCGAAAAGGCCGCGAAACTCACTGCTGTACATAACTTCGCCAGGAATGTGTGCCGAAAAACTCATCACCGTGTTGAGCGAAGTGACCTGCAGATCGTTGAGGAGTGCGACGAAGTATGGATATCGCACCGGGTTGTACACCATGAACCCCGTGTCGACGGGCACAGTGACGTCTTTGAATGCAACCGTTGCAGTGTGTGCGTGGCCACCAAGCTGGGGCGCTTGCTCGTAGAGTGTAACCTCTGCGTGAGGTGCAAGGAGATATGCCGCGGCCATACCAGAAATACCTGATCCAACTACCGCGATGCGCATCCCTGCATGATACGCGACTGCGCTCTTTTCACCAGTTCACAACAGACATGCACGGTACAGGCGCATGCTAGGATGTGTACATTACTCGAGATAGTTTTTCATATGGCAAAAGGAAACAACTCACGAAAGAAGGAGGCTAAGAAGCCAAAGAAAGTTAAGTAAATGAAAAGACACCTCGCAAGAGGTGTCTTTCAATCACCCTATGGCACTTCATCCACAAACCACTATCGGGCATGTGCACCTTACCGTGGGCGATTTGGATCGCTCGCTCGCTTTTTATCGCGACCTATTGGGCTTTGAAATTACCGCACGCTACGGCACTTCCGCCGTGTTTCTTTCAGCTGGCGGATACCACCACCATCTAGCGCTGAATACATGGGCAGGTAAGGGGGCAACGCCTCCACCACCAGGTCATTCAGGATTGTTTCATTTTGCGATACTCATGCCATCACGCAAAGAGTTGGCACGCATCCTAAAAAAGCTGATGGACGCAGGGTATCCTTTTACCGGTTTTGCCGATCATGGTGTTTCCGAAGCTCTCTATTTAAATGATCCTGATGGTATTGGGGTTGAGTTATATGCCGATCGGCCGCGAAAAGAGTGGAAGGTGAAAAATGACGGTGAGGTAGACATGGTCACTGAACCACTCGATATTGAGGATTTGTTGAAGGCGCTCGATTCGTAACAAGAAACTCCCCCGCATCATGTGCGGGGGAGTGTGCGCCTTGCTTACTGTGCAAGTGCGCGTTCGCGAATTTGGGCGAACGTGTGCTCAGAAAGAACTCTGCCGTTTTCGAAGACCGGTACGAGGATATTTTTCAATCCCCGTCGTGCGGCTTCTTCTTCGCGCATCGTTCTATAGCCGATGCCATGTGCCCCGGGAACCGCGACGAGTGCCAGCTTGCCGGCTTTCGATCGCTTGCCCGGATCAGTGATGGGATCTTTCATAACATCGTGCCAGCGACCAGCGGTGTCGATTGCCGAGCACTTGATGGCAAACTTCTGCGTGTCGCGATTGACCTTCTGCAGGAGTCCGCCGCCAGAACCGAAGGCGATGTTGTCGGCTGACCAGCCATGCTGTTTCATCGCATCAAGGATGACGCCGATCATGGTGTAGTCGATACCATCGCCTTGGATCACACGTACCTTCGGATTCAGTACGAGGTACCCTTTGGCGTTACGAGTGGTGCCGAATGCTTCGCCGAGAAGGGCGAGCACTTTCAGCACCACTTCCGGTGGGTTGCCCGAATCCGGGCGCACCACCAGTGTGCCATCGCGGGCCAAGACCTGCTCGCGCAGTTCTTTGCCCCAAAGCTCGGAGACCGCTCGATAGATGTCGTAGCTGTCAGAGACGACGGCGACGAGGCCTTTCGGGAACTGTTCGAGCATGTTGCGATACGCATCAACCTCGTTTTCGCGACCCCACGACGTAATCGTGGAATGCTCGGCCGCAGGAATCGAGAAGCCGGCCATAGCCTCCTTGTAGTACTTCTTCGCAACACGGATACCTTGGAAGGTGTCTGTGCCTTTGAAGGAAACGAGGTGTGCCGCGCCGCCGATGCCGGCCGATTCGACGGATGTCGAACCACGGAAACCGAAGTCGTGGACCTTGAAGTCAATGCCGCTTTCATCACCCGTTTCGGCAAGAGAGCGTAGGACCAAGTGGCGCATCTGCCGGCTCTGCGTTGCGATGGTAATGGGATACCACAGCATCGAGAGCAGTGTCTCGGCGTAGTTCGTGAGCCACGGAAGTTTCGTATCGGTGTTCTCGATGCTCATCAAGACATTGCCGGTGGGAACGGTGAGTCCTTCGGGCACTGCCTTTATGACGAGTGGTAGTCGGCCGCCGTGTACCGAGAGAATGCGCTCCCAGCCTTCGGTATTCATCAGTGTGGGATCGCCGAAGTGTGCAGCGAAATCTTCCGCTGCCTCCTCGACGTTCTCACGCGTGATAACTGCTCCTTCCAGATAGCGCTTCAGGTAGTACTGAAGGCCAAAGAAGGTGACTTCGGGAAACACGCCGCCGCGGCTTTCGAGGAACGAATAGACGTGCTCGGTTTTCGGTGGGTACTGCTTCCAGTGCGAAATCTTGTAGCTGTCGGTGAGTTCGGCTGTGTTGATGTCGTGCATGGTGTTCATGATGTTCTCCTGTGGGTTAGCGAATTTTTGCTGCAAGCATCTCGCCGAAGGGGAGATGCTCGGGGGTAAGTACGTCGAGTAGATCGGCGTAGTTTACCCAATGCAATGCATCGAGGTCGTCGCCAGCGTTTGTTGCGCCAAATACGTAAGTGGTCGCAAAGAGTGAGCTGACAATTTTGTCGGAAGCATCGCGATAGCGCCAATCGTCAATGACGCGCGAGCCGATGTAATCGAACCCGCACACTTCGATGGACGGCGCTTCTTCACGGGTCTCGCGCTTTGCGGCGTGCTCCATCGATTCGTCTTGCGACGGATCAAAGAAGCCACCGATGAAGCGTCGTTTGCCCGCATCTGCTTTCTTCTCGCCCAAGAGAATCTGGCGACGCACGGGGGCGAGTACTGCCACATCAATCGCAGGGTAGGGAATGGGCAGGCGTGTGGTGTGTGTATGAATCACGCCACGGCGGAAGTCTTCGCTCGTCTGCTCCGTGTGTGCGATGTGTTCGCGCAATGCGGTGCCATTCTTGTGCGGTACTTCCTTCACCAACTTCGTCTTGAACGCGCCGCGGTAGTGCGGGATGAATGAGTCGCGTGATCCAAAGAGGGTGGGGGAGTGTCCGGGGAATGCGCTCTGGATCAGAGCGTCGAGCGCCGTGCTCCATACACTGTCCGATGGGTGGTCGAAGTGTTCCAGCACAGTGGCGTGTGGGTACTCGGCCAACACCATTGCTTTGCGCATGGCAAAACTGAGCGGGTTCCTTTGCGTGGGTAGTGCTCGGCGTGAGCCAAGAACAACGAGAAGTGCGTGACCATTTCTGGCGGCCATCTCCAAGAGGTGCAGATGCCCTTCGTGGAGTCTGGGTACCTGGAACCGGCCAATCACAACACTGAGCTTCTGTTTCGACTTAGGCATAGCGTGTCCTTTCTGAGTTTTCAAAGAGCTCCTTTCTTGGGATATATAGTGTTTATATAACACTATATAAACCTCAAGAAAGAGAGGCGGATGCCTCTAAGGTGCTAACTTAGTGTAGTATATACACTAATAAATCTGGCGTCAAGCACCGTGTGGATAGCGGGGGTTTCGTGCGGCGGCAGGCTGTTGTGCTCTGAGTTTTGCGGAGGTAGTATCCAAAAAGTTCAACCAAAAAGGAATGCGCTATGTCGTACGACTCGTGGACGTGTCTCATGGTTAAGAATGGCCCGGGAATGCTCGCGGATGAAGTGTGCGCGGTGCTGAAATATGCCGCATGCGACCTGTATCGCCAACAGAATGGGACGATGGTTATCAAAAGCGATCTGTGCGACGGCTTCATCGAGACCGATGGTACATCGTGCTCGGTGGGTGGGCGCACTGGCACACTCTTTCGCGCCAAGGTAGAGGTCGAAGATGGTGAATACCTGGTGAACTTTCTCCTCAATGAAAAAGACTTGGCGCAAGGTGCTGATACGCTGCGACGTTTGATCGAAGATGGTCGACTTGGGCGTGGTGAGGATATGGGCCGCATACCCTGCGACGAGCTCTATCACTTTCACGATCTGAGCAGACGCTCGGCCGCGCTTCATTGATTGCAGTTCTACGATCGCCGCAGCCTTTGGCTGCGGCGATTCTTTGTATAACGACAAATGGTACACTCTTATTCTTATATAGTTCAAAACACCTCTATGATCATTATCGATGTACGAACAAAAGAAGAGTTTGATGCGGGGCACATTGCAGGGGCGGTTCACCTACCCATTGCAGATATCGAGCTAGGCGAATTTGGAGCAGTTGGAGAATTGTCCCGTGAGGTGCCTATTCGCGTCCATTGTATGGCTGGTGGACGCGCGGGCCGAGCAGCTAAGACGCTGCGCGATGCAGGGTTTAGCGACGTAGAGAACGTGGGCGGTGTTGAAGGTGCGCTTACCTCGTGCGCTGGTGCACAGCTCTGTGCAGACACAGCCTGTACCTGCGGCAACTAAGAAAGGGTGTAAGAGAGAGTGGGTCTACGCGTCTGTTTTCTTATGACTATATTTGATGAACTGTTCTCAACTATTATTGGCATATTACTCGTAGCGCTCCCTGGAGGCGGGGACGCAAGCACGGATACGACCGCAGCCGCTCAAGTAGGTGCATCAAGCACGGTGCCTACACTTACTATAGAAGAAAGAGGAGTCATCGAGCAGGTACGCTCGGCTCTTGTACGATACCAAACAAAAATTGAAGCGCGCTCGCGCGTGGCGTCGAGCGATGATTATGATAGCGACGATACTCGCTCGCGCGGACGTGGAGAGGATGATCTGAATGACGAATTCGATGATAGTGATGGACGTGTTGAAGGAAGTGCAACAGCGCGTGTAGGCAGCGAGGACCAGGATGACACTGAACGCAGCACATCTTCTCGCAGAGAAGATCGTGATGACGAGGATGACGATATGCGACACAGTGACGATGACAACGAAGATGAAGATGAGGATCGCGAAGATGATCGACGCGGTTCCGGGAGTTCTGGTGGCACCACGGGGAGTGCGGGCACTACGCAGTCAGGCACCGGAAGTGCGCAGGGTAGCGTTACGGGAAGTATCGTAGCAGGGCTCACGCTTTCTGAAGTGGCAAAACACAATTCAGCATCAAGCTGCTACACCATCGTGAATGGGAATGTGTATGACGTTACGTCTTGGATTTCTAAACACCCTGGCGGGCAAGGGGCAATCAAAGGTATGTGTGGAGTGGATGCTTCTGCTGATTTCAACGGGCAACATAGCGGAGATCGTCGCCCTGAAACTGAACTAGCAGGATTCAAGCTTGGGGCGTTGGTGCGATAAGGTGTCACTATGCAAATAGAGAAGACCCCACACAGGTGGGGTCTTCGTGCGCAGCACCTAGCTGCCGAGTGTCGCAACAAAACTGCCGGTGCCCTTGGTAGGCTTCACTGAAACGGACAAGCCGCCTGCAGTGCGCGTGATTTTAATGGCCGCAGCATAGTTTGGGCTGTCGACCAGAGCATTCAGTACGCTCTCCTGAAGGGACCCCGAGACGGTACCAGAGACACCGTAGGTCCGTTCTTCCCAGGTTCCAGAGAGCTTGCCCGCACTCAACTTCACGGTGGTGTACACCTTGAGGCTGACACCCGCCGCATTGGCACAGCGCAAGACTATGCGCAGTGTGTCATTTGCCTGCAGTGAATTGTTCGTGGTGCATGTCAGACCTTCTTGATTTCCATCAGACACTTTGCCGACAGCATTGCCTTTCCAGTAGCCCACAAAAGGATCGAACGGGCTCGCAGCATAGGCTGCGTGTCCCGTCAGTAGGGCGATGTAGGCGAGTAGGGTCATTGCGAGTCTCACTGTTTCCTCCACAGGTCACCGATAACTTACTGCAGTGTGCTACAGCCGGTACAGGTTGTCTATGTCGTCGTATGTAAAAAGGAAATAGGGCAGTTTCAGGTACTTGATATATTAATAAAATGTGTTACTATACATAGTGGACAAGCGCAACTGCTTGTTGCCTACCAACAGAAGGAAAGGATACGACATGGGGTTTTGGTCTTGGATTTTTGGTCGCGAGAGCGACACACAGATTGCTCCATCACCTGCGGTTCGCCGTGCATATGCACCGGTGTTGGATGTTGAAATGCTGCGACTTCTTGATCGCTCTGGTTCCATGCAGCCAGCAATCAAGGATTTGCTGAAGGCCGTCAACGCTTCGATTACCAACAATCGGCGCGATCCGCTGGCGCGTTCAATCAAGTGCCACGTGGTGACTTTCGACTCGCTCGGCATCGACAAGATCCGCGACAACGAGGCGATGGCAACACTTCGTGCCATTGCAGCCGACGAGGTGAAGCCGCGTGCGGCAACACCTCTGAACGATGCTATTGGCTACTGCATCGATCCGATTCTCGATGCTCCCCAAACTGGTCGAAAGATTCTTGAAATCTTCACGGACGGTCTGGAAAATTCGTCGCAGAAGTACCGTGATGTGGCAAAGCTCCGCATGCGGCTGGAAGAGTTTCAGTCGCGAGGGAACATTGTGATTTTCCTTGCGGCAAATCTCGACGCGCAGAAAGCTGGTGCGGAATACGGCATCCCGCCGGAGCGCTGCCTGAATACCCGTGCGAACGGGCGTGAAGGCACAAGTAACGGCATGATGGCTGCGTTTGCTGCAGCAGCGGTTTTGGGGCTTGCATACCTGGCACTCAAGCCAGGTGAAGCAGCTGCTACGCCGCTCGGGTTCACCGACGCCGACCGAAAGGAATCGATGGGTGGCTTCGATGATTGGCAAGCAGAGGTGGCAAAAGACATCGACTCTGTTGACCTCACCGCAATCGAGAGCATCGCCAGCTTGGATCCATCGGTCGTCGAGCAGATCCAGAACTTGCCAGAGGATTTCGATCCGCTGAAAGGTTCGCTCGATAATCCTGATTCCGAGAATTTTGCGGAAGCCGCAGAAGATGCGGACGAAGCAGGAGATCGTGATGATGGGGACGATGCTGCTCCTAATGAGTCGGACGAGGCAGATGTGCAGATTGCACAACCGGCCTCAAGTCGCTATGAGCATGAGCGTGCCGAAGAACCGGCTCGAGTTGCGCCGGTGGCATCTCGTGATGATGACGATGATCGACGCGGTGGCTGGTTCTCTGGAAGCAGCGACAGTGACAGTGGCGGTGGCGACGGCGGTGGCGATGGTGGCGGCGATTGAGTCGGCACCTAGTGGTTCATACAATTCATACGAGCGGGCGCCTTCGGCGCCCGCTTTTCTTATGTGCTACGCTTTCCGTATATTCGCTCGACAAACACTATGGCCCACAATAGACCTGTACATTTTGAGATTCATGCAGAAAACCCAGAACGCGCTGCTGCTTTTTATGCATCAGTATTTGGATGGGACATTAAGAAATGGGACATGCCTGGTATGGAGTATTGGGCGGTCATGACTGGCAAAGCAGAAGAAGGAGACAAATGGCCAGGCATGGATGGTGGCATGATGATACGTAAAGGCCCTGCGCCAACAGAAGGGCAAGCAGTGAACGCATATGTGTGCACCATGACCGTGGAACATATCGATGCCGCCATTTCAAAGATTCTTGCGGCACAGGGGACTGAAGCCGTTCCCAAAGCTCCCATTCCAGGCATGGGATGGCTCGCATATTTTAAAGATACAGAAGGTAATATTTTTGGCGTGATGCAAGAGGATCCATCTGCAAAGTAATGTATGAAGGATGCGATAGAAAAAGCAAAAGGCACGCCGTTTCAAAAAAAAGTGTGGCACGAGCTGTGTCGCATCAAGAAGGGTGAGGTGATTACATATGCAGAGCTTGCGAAGAGAATCGGTAAACCAAAAGCAATTCGCGCGGTAGGGAATGCGGTAGGGAAAAATCCACTCGCACCCGAAGTGCCGTGCCATCGTGTGGTGCGCACCGATGGATCACTCGGTGGCTATTCAGGAAAAGGTGGTATCAAAACAAAACTCACCTTGCTTAAAAAGGAAGGTATAGATATTGCGTTGATAAAACGGTAAATTGACATACTGTACGCATATTGTATAGTCTCGCGAGTTGATCACTGACAGGAAAGGAACTCGATGATAGACAGAAAGCGACTCTGGAGCACCGTCTTGGTGAGCTGGGGGTACACCTGTATGGGTGTGTTCAATATCGCCGTGCTCTGTGTTTTTGCGGCGTTTATTGCGCTCAGACTCGCCGGCCCGGGAGCAGTAGTGGCAATCATTATGCCGTCTTTGGCACTGATGACCGCTGTGTTTTTCCTGGGTGAAGTGCTGGTCAACACCATCTTTCGCGCAAAAGCACCCCATCCTGAAAAGGATGAGCGGTTCATTCGAGCGATGAAGCAGGTGAGCCGAAAGGCGCGCATGTGGATTCGCCCACGCGGATGGATTGTAGAGATTGGCGGGAAGCCAAACGCAATGGCCTATGGGCCGGGGATACCTGGTCTGTGCGCTGTTGCCGTTTCGCGCGAGCTCGTGGACATGCTGACTGATGAAGAACTTGAGGGCGTTATCGCCCATGAGTTCGCGCACATTCGGTGTCGTGACACCGGAATTCTTGCCGTGATTGGTATGATTCTTGGTGTCATCGACAAGCTGCACAAGTTGCTTGCCTCGCCCCGTTCGCTATTCAACCAGTCCCCAGTGCTCATGGTGTTTGGTTGGGTACTCTATGGGATAAGCCAGGCGGCGTTCTACATATCACGCTTCTCTATTTCACAAGAAAGGGAGATTGCTGCCGATGCGCTCGGTGCGTGGTATATCGGCGACTCGCGCCCGCTCATCAGTGCGCTCAAGAAACTACATGCGCACGGCGCGGCTCATCGTGGCGAAAGCTCCGACGAGCCCATACTGCACGACCTCATGCTTGCCCATCCGGGCCTTGAGGAACGGATCGCATCACTCGAGTCCATCATGAAGAAGGAGGAAGTTGCATCATGACTACTCGTACTGGGATACGTGCACAGAGATCACCGTGGCAAGGTGGCCGCGGTGCGGACCCTGTCGAACCAGAAAAGAATACTGGTCGGCGCAAAGTCCTCATCGTCAATGCGGTTGTTCTTGCTATTACTGGCATCGTTATGTACCAGCTATTTCCGCGCTTCACGCAGAACTTCGTGTTCGACGTGGTGCTGAGGAACGGCTGGTATAGCGTACCGTTCGTTGCGTTGCTGTGGGGTGCGTGGCGATATTACCGTGCACATGTGCATGGTACGTCCTCGGCCGTGCGTGCAAGAGACCATCGTCGGCCTCTTGCCGTGTTGGCGACGCTCACGGTGCTCTACGTGCTCTGGGCTCTCTTCGTGTATGCGGGGACTGACTATCTTACGTATCGCACATATGCAGCGAACTTCACGGAGCGGAAAGGATTGATCCCGACTGCACCCGAGTCGGTTCGCTTCACGCCTCTGCTGAACGCCTGCACCGACATCGGTAACTCGGTGTCGTCGACGGGTGAGCAGGTGGAATGTAAGTATGTGCGTCCGATTGTGGGTGAGCAAAACTTCGGTTATGCGGCACCAATAACACCTTCGGGCGTGTTCAATGTTTTCACCATGCAGAACCCAGGGTTTCTGTACCTCGACGACTCTGCGTCGGTCGCGCAAGATCCGCGCAAGCGCCTTGCTCGGCTCGATGATGTGCAAAAAGTAGGCCCCGGTATGGAGTGGTTCGACAACCTCGAGTATGCTCTGGCCAAGGCCGACTTCTTTGCCAACTATGATACGCCGCACTACCTGGTGCTCAACCCAGCACAGCCAAGAAAGCTGACGCTGGTTGCGCCGAAGATCAAGTATGGCTATCTGTGGCGGCTGCCGTATTGGGGTGGTGTGACGCTCGTGCATTCGGATGGGACGATTGAAAATCTCAACCCGACGCAAGCTCTTGCCGACAAGCGACTCAAGGATCAATGGATCTTTCCCGAATCTCTTGCGCGCTCCTACGTGGCTCTGCAGAACTATCGTGCGGGATACGGATTGCTCACACCGTTTGTGCGGGTCGCTGGCAAACTCGCCATCGAACCTCTGCCGGGTGACAATCAGTTCCCGTTCGTGACTCGTGGTGCCGACAAGAAAACCTACCTCGTCACGGCAACGCGTGGCGAAGGCGCTGCACAAGGGCTCTTTCGCATGTACTACATGAACGCGTGGAACGGCGAAGGAAGCTTCCACCAGTTCGATGCTCATGAAGTGGTCTATGGCGCTGGGGCGTCGCGCGAGCGACTCACCAACATTCCAGGCTATCAATGGTATCGTGGCGGCGAGAAGTCATCCGGCACCATCGTGGCAATCGAACCGGTCTACATCGTACGGCCGAACGACAACACGCTGTACTGGAAGTACACCATCACGAACATCAATTACTCCGGCATTTCAGCAACCGCTGTTGCGAATGCGTCGCGGCCAGACGCCATAAAGGTGTTTGCGCAACGCGACGATTTCGAGGAGTGGCTGCGTGGAAGTGAGGTGGTACCGAAAGGAACCCTTCCAGCAGAACTTGGTGCGAAGGAAAAGATCTTGCGCATCATCGAAGAGATGGGACGCCAGTTGGATCAGCTGAAGCGCGATGCGCAGTCGTTGCGCTAACGCCCAGGACGTTCTAATAAAAACGAGAGCCGCAGCTTTGCTGCGGCTCTTTCTATGTGTGATGCCTGTCAATGGATTCACGCAGCCAGGGCACATGCTGCAGCCACCGTGTCGGTTAATGTCTTGTGTATGGGGAAGTCATACCCAACTTCTGCACTGTAGTTGCGCTGAATCTGGCTCAAGCCATAAAACTCACCGCTCGAGCCCAATGCAACGCGCGCGTTGTACAAACGCACTTTCACGCGCCATTCGCCAAGTTCGCCACGCGTGTCCATGGCATATGGTTCAGGGCCTGGATGCGGTTTATCAATACTCTCGGGAGGAAGCCAACCAAGAATGCATCCACGAACGCGCGACTCTGGCATACCCGGGGAATAGAAAGGTTCGGAGAGGCTGCTGTGCCCAATACCTGCGTACTGCAGGTATATACGCTCCCAACTCAACTGTTGCCCGCGCGCCTTTTCGATCGGTAGGTTGAAAAAAAATCTACTCAACCGGTGGCTTTCATCCCAGCGACATGGGCAGACGACTATTGCATCTGGTTCGATATCGAAGATGCGCTCGCTTGCATCGGCTTGCCAATCGCCGCCGCCGCGAACAGGCCCGAGCAGAAACACGATTGGTTTTGCCATCTTGATGATGTTGCGATGCTCGACGTACTGGTATGGAAGAAGGATGGGCATTGGTAACCTCCTGTTGCTGTCTGCGCGAGAGTATAGCGATAGCTGCGTGCTGGTCTAGTCAAGAACTTGAGTACAGCGCTTGTGCATCTATACACAAATAGTTCGCCCCTCCCGCAAAAAAGCGGGAGGGGCAGTGAGTGGCCTACACACCACGATCACTCGAGCGGGACTGCGAACAGTACCGATCAAGAAACCGCTCCGCCTCCTCATCCTTTCCGTGGTTCACCAACCAGAGCGCGTGCGAGAGCACGTCGTTCTCGGTCTTGAGGCGCGGGGCCTCAACGAGCTTCACGCCCGTGGTAAACGAGTAAGAAAAGAGGCGATTCTTCCGGTGGAAGTGGGTATGCTGGGGCATTTTGCGACTCCGAGCGGGGCCGCTCGCGTGCGGCCAATGAAAACATACAGTCGAGGGACGTACTGACGGCCCTGCCGTATAGATTCATTGCTCGCACGAGGTGATTGTTGAATCGGGTTCATGGCGAATGCCTTTCACAGAGCTTGCACCTATTTGATGCCATTTTCAAAATACCATCAATCAGCACGGTGTCAAGAGACTTTGTATGCACCGAAGGTAAGGAAGCAAAGCGCGCCACGTCTTATATGTGTGTACTATAAGGGAATGAATTTCGCGCAGATACCGAAAAGTGCTCAATGGAGTGCCGCGATTGTCGCAGCCTTATTTCTCTACGTGCCTATCTATGGTTTTGCACAAAGCCAAAGCACGGAACCTGCTGCAGATGAGTGGCAAGTAGCCGATGAAACTAAAATCGATACATGGCGTCGCTACGATGGCGCGATGCGCGACGCTCTCGCCTCACTTTCGCAGCAACCCACTCCCACGTTTCCTATACCCGTGCTGTTTGGTGTCGCGGTTTCAGATCTATCGCCGAATTTTGGCGATGCACGCGGCAACGGTACCCGTATTCACGAAGGACTAGACATAATGGCGCCGCGCGGCACACCTATCGCATCGCCCACTGACGCCATAGTGTTACGCACAGGAAACGGGCCGAGCTCGGGGTTGGTGGTGTACACCGCAAATCCTGGTGGCGAAACATTTGTATACATGCACCTCGACAAGATTGCTGACGGTGTTACTCAGGGCAAGCGTATACCACGTGGGCACATTATTGGCTTTGTGGGCGACACCGGTAACGCGAAGGGTGCCGGGGCACATCTGCATTTCGAAGTAAGAAAAAACGGTGCGACAGATCCACTACCTCGTCTTGCGGAAACTTTTTCTGCCGCAGAGCAGTCGGCAAGTATCGCGCACCTGGTCGCCTCTGTTTCCGATCCAACGAACCTTGCACAATATCTTGTCACTGCGTTACCCAACACATTACGCTCACTCGCACAGGGTGGTGTTGCATTGCCGCGAGTACTCTCTGATGCGCTGCCTTCAGGTGCGGCTTCTGCATCTAGTGTTCCGATACAAACAACGCCAATAGCCATAGGGACAGTTCCTGTTGGTGATGATCTGGAGCTTGGTGCGATGGGTGCTGCGGTGGTTTCCTTGCAGCGCATGCTTATCGCAAAAAACACTGGCCCCGCGGCAGCCTACCTGGCACGCTCTGGTGCGACGGGATATTTTGGCACTGTTACCAAAAACGCTTTGGTTGAGTTCCAGAAGACGCACGGCATTACGCCAGCATCTGGCTACTACGGCGAACGAACCCGTGCAGCACTCACTGGTGCGGCAGCTATCCCACAAGCAGAAGTACCTGTGAGTCCTCAATTAGCTACGGCCAGTTCTTTTCAATTCTCGCGCGATCTAGAGGTGGGTATGGAAGGGGAGGATGTGCGCGCTTTGCAGAAAATACTCAATGGTGCAGGCTTCACTATCGCCGAAACAGGTGATGGCGCACCCGGCAGTGAATCTACCTATTTTGGTGCCCGCACTAGAGCGGCGCTGATAGCCTTCCAGAAAGCAAAAGGCATTACTCCCGCAGCCGGTTACTTTGGGTCAAAGTCGCGAGGCATTCTCTCGCCAGCGGTGGGCGAGTAATACGCGCCCTCATATCAGCATCATGTGTTAGGGCGTACAATAGAGTTCATGAACGAACCAATACTGTATGAACAATTTATAAAACCATGGTGGTCGCCACCCAGCTGGCTGTTTGGCCCCGTGTGGTCCGTGTTGTACACCATCATCGCCATCACCTTTGGTACGGTGTTTTACAAAGCATTCACGGGTGTGCTTCCGTGGATGGTGGCGCTCCCGTTTGCGTTGAACCTGTTCTTCAATCTCATTTTTACACCCATTCAGTTTGGTTTGAAAAATAACCTCCTCGCCTCACTCGACATTCTTTTGGTGGTCGGCACCTTGATATGGGCACTCTTTGCGCTCTGGCATGCGGCACCTGATTTGCGCTGGATGGTCTATGCCAACATCCCGTACCTTCTCTGGGGCACCTTTGCTACCTGCTTGCAGCTCACTATTACGTATTTGAATCGATGAGTGCAGGTGCTGCGCTGCGTGTTACTCTACGTCCATGAATGCACTCGATGAAATCACAAAGCACCGGCTGGTGTTTTTAGATACAGAGACAACGGGGCGCGAAGCGCATGACCGTATTTTCCAGGTAGCCTACGAACACGAGGGCAAAGAAGTGTGCGAGATGTTCAAGCCTCCGGTCCCGCTCTGTATCGAAGCGATGGAAGCGACGGGCTACACGAATAAAGACGTTGCAGATAAGAAGCCTTTTCCTGGTTCTGTAACACACACGAATCTTGCTGTACTTTTGCCGCAGGTAGACGTGGTGATGGTCGCTCACAATGCGCCTTTTGATATTGATATGCTGAAGCGAGACGGGGTAGAAGCTCGCGTGGTCATCGACACATTGAAAGTGGCGCGCCATCTGGATCCTGAAGGGAAGCTGGGTGCGTATCGTCTGCAGTATTTGCGCTACGCGCTGGATTTGGAAGTGGCTGATGCGGCTGCGCACGATGCGCTTGGCGATGTGCGTGTGCTCAAAGCGCTCTTTGCGCGCCTGTACGATAAGTTGCGCAAAGAACATGCAGATGCTGCAGCAACCATTGCCGCCATGGTCGCCATTTCGCAGGCACCTTCGTTCATAACGCGCATTACTTTTGGCAAACATGCAGGCAAGCTTCTGGTAGATCTGGCTAAAGAGGATCGAAGCTATCTGCAGTGGCTCCTGAAGCAGAAAGAGGCTGATACCGAAGATAGCCACGACCAAAACGCCGATTGGATCTATACCCTGAAGAGAGTGTTGGGATAAGGTGCAAGGCACGAGCCTTCATGATTCCTTGCTGAAATCGAGGTACAATCTGGGCATGACATCACTACTACAGTTTGCGTGGGTGTACCTGCTTTCAGTGCCCGTGTTTTTTGCAATTGATATGGTGTGGCTGGGATTTGTGGCGCGCACTTTTTATAAAGATCAGATTGGGCACCTGCTTGCGCCAACAGTGAATTGGCCCGTTGCGATCAGCTTCTATCTGATATTCCTTGTTGGTCTCTCATTCTTCGTGATAGTGCCCGCTCTGGCTGAGAAGAACTTTATGAAGGCACTTCTCTATGGGGCGCTCTTTGGATTTTTCACCTACGCCACGTATGACCTCACTAATTGGTCAACGCTGCGCGACTGGCCTGCACTCGTTTCAATCGTAGACATGCTCTGGGGCACGGTCCTCTCGGCGGCGGTTGCATCAATCACCTACATCTTGGCATCATATTTCACACGCTAGTATGACGGCACTGTTATCGGCCGCAGGGGTGCTGCTGTGTTACATGAGCTCTCTCTTCCTGATTGCGCTGGTACGCCACAACAACGGTACGGCAGATGTGGGATATGGGATGGCGTTTGTGGCGCTTGCAGGTGCTGCGGCGTACTTTTCGTCCGCTATCTCGTTCGCTGCGCTCGTGCTCCTGCTGCCTCTGTGCGTGTGGGCGTGCCGACTTTCGCTACGCATTTGCTTTAAGAACCGCGGCAAGCCTGAAGACTTTCGGTACAAAGCCTGGCGCGATGCGTGGGGAAATACGTTTCTGTGGCGCAGTTTCTTGCAGGTGTATCTGCTGCAAGGGGCGGTGATTTTTGTTGTCGCACTTCCGCTTACGCTTGCGCTAGTTTTTCCCAGCGCCACCGCATCGTATGGCGTGTTTTGGGTGGGCCTCGCTCTCTGGCTTGTAGGCTTTCTATTCGAGGCTATTGGTGATGCACAGCTGGATCGATTTTTGCGTAACAAGAATCGTGTCGGCACCATTATGCAATCAGGTCTCTGGAAATATTCGCGCCACCCAAACTATTTCGGTGAAAGTACGCTGTGGTGGGGTATGGCGCTCGCAGCATCTGGCATCACCGCGTACCCTGTAGTGGTGTTTCTGAGCCCGATACTCATTACTTATCTCTTGCTCAAGGTCTCTGGCGTGCCGATGCTCGAGAAGAAGTGGGAAGGGAACCCTGAGTGGGAAGCATACAAAGCTAAGACGTCTGTTTTTGTGCCGCTTCCTCCTCGACGATAAATGCTCGCTATAGCGGCGAAGACGTGTAGAATGCCCAACATGAACATCCAGGCTACTTTTGTGAAGGGTATTCGCGGCACCGACGATATCGTGACCGGCAAAAAGCCACACGTGGCGTTTGTGGGGCGCTCGAATGTGGGCAAATCAAGCCTGGTAAACGCACTCACGGGCCGCCGAGAATTGGCACGCTCCGGCAAAAAGCCTGGGAAAACGACGGAAATTAACTTCTTCGATATTAACGGGACGTTTCTCCTCGCCGACTTGCCCGGCTACGGATATGCAGAGGCTGCACCCAAAGACCGAGAGAAATTGCGTAAATTAATTATGTGGTACCTGGCAGAGGCAGATGCCAATATTCAGACGGTGGTTTTGGTGATTGACGTGGTTGCTGGAATCACGGAGTTCGACGAGCAGATTTTGCATGTGCTGCGCGAGGAGTCGCTGCCGTACGTGGTTGCGGTACACAAGGTAGACAAGTTGAATCAAAAAGATCTGCATGCCGCTGTGAAGCAGATATCTCTTGATGCGAAAGAAGGGGAAGTGATGCTTTGCTCTAGTAAATCAGGGAAGGGTATAGATGCGCTACGTGAGCGATTGTTTGCGTAGGTGTTGAAGAGCAGAAGGGCCGGACACGACGTGTCCGGCCCTTCTGCTATGATGTGGCGTATGGCAAAACTCATCATTGCACGGCACCACGAATCGGAATGGAATAAAAAGGGCTTATGGACAGGAAGCAGAGATTGTCATCTCACCGAGTATGGTTTTAAAAAATCGGGTGAAATGGGTCTATTGATACACGGGATCCACATCGATCAGGCATTTGCATCTATGCAGGTGCGCTCAATTGAAACACTTTCGTGCATGCTTGAGGCACTCGATTTGTCTCATGTACCCACGCAACACGCGGCGGAAATCAATGAGCGTGACTATGGCGACTACACAGGGAAGAATAAGTGGGAAATGGAAGAGATGATTGGGCACGAACAGTGGGAGAAGGTGCGCCGGGAGTGGGACTGTCCGGTACCCAACGGCGAGACGCTGAAAATGGTGTATGCGCGGGTGGTGCCATTTTACGAAACTCACATCTTGCCTTTTCTCAAGGAAGGTAAGAACGTGCTGATGGTGTCACACGGCAATGCCATTCGTGCCCTGATGAAGCATTTGGAATCGATTCCGGATGAAAAAGTGAAAGACATAGAAATGCTCTTCGGTGGGATTCTTTTGTACGACATTGATACAGAGGGGAAAGTGGTGGGGAAAGAGGTCCGGCACATCGAATCCGAAGTGCATGCGTAGTATAGTGAACGCATGAAGAATACATACCTTATAGTTCTCGGACTCATTTTAGCGACGGGGTTGGGGATGTATGCGGTCCAGGCACGACAACCGTCTGAAACAGTGACATCTGCGTCGGCACCCACTGCTTTACCAGATACTGACATGCCGCTTGCTGCAGATTTTGTTTCGTTGCGCCCGGAAATAAGCTCGCTGGCTGCCCAGGACATCTCTGACGCTGAGCGTGCAGGGCTCTTGTTTATGCGTGAAGAAGAAAAGTTGGCGCGTGATGTGTATCGAAGCCTCGGTGAGGAATGGAGGCTGCCTATTTTTAGCAATATTGCGCAAAGTGAGCAGACGCATACCGAAGCAGTGCAGGCACTTCTGGTAAAGTACGATATTCCGGATCCAGCGGTACGTGATGTCCCGGGAGTATTTGCAAACCCAGACTTGCAGAAGTTATACGACGAATTAATGGCGCGCGGCGGACATTCTGCTGAAGAGGCGCTTAAAGTGGGCGCGCTCATTGAAGATATAGACTTGGCCGATTTGGAAGTGCAGATTGCGGCTACTGACAATGCTGACATAGCGCTTGTGTACGGTAATCTGACGCGCGGATCACGAAACCATCTGCGCGCCTTTACGAAGCAGCTTGCTGGGCGCGGCATTGTATATGCTCCGGTCAAAATTACACAATCGGCCTACGACGCGATTATTTCATCCGAGAGAGAAATGGGGGGAGGTGTGGGTAAACAGGGGGGTCGTTAGAGAGAATAATATTTTTTCGTGTATACTGCCTGCATGGCAAAACGAGCAAGTTTGGATATCCGACAGAGCAAGTCGCGCTCACGCAAGACTAAAAAGCGTCTCGCGGTAAAGCAGGCTAAGCGCGCATTGCGCAAGCCAGTGAAGGGCAAGAAACGATAAGCCTGATATGGAACACACAGCCGCCCCTCTGGGGCGGCTGTGTGTTTTGTGTGCATAAAGAAAAGGGCGGCCCGTAGGGCCGCCCTCTGCAATTGCTGAATCAGCGCATGGCGCCACCAAAGAGTCCGCGATGAAATCCCAAGTGGACGCTTTTTAGATAGTGCTGAACTTCAGCAATATCCAGATCGTCGTCGTCAGTGGTGCGCAGGCCACTTTCGGCATCGCACGAGAGATGTTCTTGGAGAGAGGTCAGTCTCTCAAGTTGGCAAAACGTTTCGAGCTTGCTTGATATGCCACCGGCAACGACGACGTGTGCCCATGGGCATGATTCGCGCAGTGCCTCCATACGTGCATAGGTCAGCGCAGGATCAAAGCCGATAGCGTTCCCTGCACTACAGTCCAAGAGCACGTACTGCACTAGATCTCTGTACAGTGCAACGCGTCTCACCAAATTCTCGAGTGATGAGCATCCATAGATTGCTTGCGGACCGAGTTGCAGTACGAGTTGATACCTGCCAACGGGGCTCGAGTTCAGATGGAAATGTTGCAGTTCGTCAACATCTGGCCACTGCACGTTCAGTTGGAACCCGTGAAGATGTGGCCCAGCAATCTTTACTGCCGCGAGCAGTTGTGCGGCAAGAAACTCTGGCGTGTCCGTCGAGTAGTGCAGAAAGTTCAGCGCCTTGGGGTGGCTCAGAAAAATTTCTGCAATTCTTCCCGGCAAAGGGTAGCGGTTGGGCCACCTGTTCTTCATACCGGAAAGTGTCTTCGAGCTGGCGAGTACGCCCAGCATCACCTTATAGGGACTTTCCCAAGTCTTCGCGATGCGTAATGCTGCACGCGCTTCCTGTGCGGTCATGATGCCGGTAACACCGATGTACGGGGGTACAGTCGTTGTCATTCTCTATGCCCTTTCGTTTATGTGCAGTCTGGCGCCACCTTACGAGGCAACGCATAAGGAGTCAACAAACACGTTTCGATGGGAAGGGGTGAGGGGAGGGCCCAGGCAAATATTGCAATGAACGTATTATATGGTATAATACAAAAGGCTGGGAAAACCCCAGATCAATAGCAACAGGAGGTTTGCATGCTGTGGACATGGGTGCCGGGTTTCGGCTGGCACATCATTACGCAGACAGCGAAAAGCTGGTTCTACTTTCTCGCGATGGGCACCATCTTCTGGTTTCTGCCAGCGGTGGTTTCATTCGTGGTCGGGCCGGCACCAACGACGCGCACTGCGGCTGTGTTCAGCAATCACCTGATCTTGGTGGTTGCAGCCTACGCACTGGCAATCGTTGCCTTGGCTCAGATTGGTGGTCTCTTGCTCAGAAAGAGGCAGGGCCTCGTCAGGGACCAGCGTCTCCACGAGATCGTGGATGTGTTGTCAACGCGCGCAGGATTTTCCAAGCCACCCACTGTGGTGGTGATGGAGGGGCGGATTAATGCGGCCGCGACGGTCAGCCTTTCGGAACGTTTTCTCATTCTGATGGGTGACATTCAGCAGGTGCTGGACACCCGTTCTGCGATGGGAGTCGTTGCGCACGAACTCGCCCACATGAAGCATCGTGACAATGTTGCGATGAGTATGATCCAAGCCGGCGCGAAAGTGCTGCAATGGCAGACGTACCTCATCGGTCTTGCGTGTACCGTGAGCATCGTTCTCTATGGTGCAACGCAGGCGGGGGAAACACGCTACCTGATGAAGGTAGTGGCGGTGCTCTTCGCTCTGCAGATGCTCTACGAGCTACTCTCGCTCGCATTCTCGCGCGCACGAGAGTACATGGCAGACATTGGTGCCATCGGTATCACCACACCGGATTTCCGAGACGAGCTCATTAAGGGCATGCTCTCGGTGGGTGCGTCCATCGATGGGTATCAACGCCACCCGTTCGAGTACTTCCGTAAACGGAGCAACTTGTGGTTCTTGCAGACGCATCCCACACTTGCCGATCGTGCTGAAGCACTTGGTGTCACTGCTGAGCCTGATGGCATGGGGGTGATACTCACGGAGAGTCAGCTCTCGTGATGGTTTTTGGACAAATAATAGAAGGCGCGCCCAACGGGCGCGCCTTTCCTCATTTTCTATACTGCGACACGCGACAACTTGTGGCATACTTCCGTCATGAAAACATCGTTACTCAGTGTGATGGTTGCGTGTCTTTTTGCGCTCCCTGCTGTCGCTTCTGCTGATATTACGTCCGACATTCAAGTGCGAGAAGATGGTACGTTTATCGGAAAGAACATCAAAGTGATGCAAAAGGCGGATGGCAATTTGTTCACGCGTGCCACCTGGAGTTTGATGTATGTGCGTATTACGGTTATCACCGCAAAAGACACGGTATTTTTGCGTGCTTATGGCGAGCCAGCCACCGTGAACGATATAAAGGAAGGGGATCTTATTGATATTGAAGGAAAGCTCTCCTCTGGCGAAGGAGTGTTAGTGATAAAACCGACAAAAATAAGAAATGTGTCGCTGATGCGTGCCGATAAAGATTTCAAAGGTAAGGTGACGGGCGTGTCTTTGGGTGATCAGACCATGAATCTTATCCGTCCCGATTCATCAACCACAACACTGAAGCTGACCGCTACCACAACCATCAGCAAAGGGGTGCGCCTCATAACAGCCGCGGACGTGCAGGTAGGGGATTCAATAGTTTCTGCACAAGGGGAGTATGACTATAAAACAAATACATTAAAGGCGCGCAAGATTGAGGTGTACCAAGATCCAACGGTCTTTAGTGGTAAAAACTTCCAAGGAACACTCAAGGCGCTCTCAGCTTCTACACCTCCCACTGTCGCCACAGTGACGATTGAAGGAAGCGACTACTTGGTGTATCTCCCTGTGGGTACTACTGTTTTGAACACGGCAAAGAAGCCGGCTCAGCTGGCACGTTTTGTGGTGGGCGATACGGTGCGTCTCTTTGGAGCGATTCGTCCGGCAAACTTGAAGGAAATCGACGCAGAGGTTATTCGCGACTTGGCGTTTTAGCACACAAGGCGTTGCACCCACCACGGGCGGGTGTATGCTTTTGGTATGCCCGCACGAACGACAGAGGGGGTACTCCATCAGCTACTGCTCGTGCAGATGCTCTTACTGGGAGGAGGAACACTCTTTTCCACCTACACGCTCTTCGGCCAGCTGTACGATTTTCATGCGTTGCACGGCACGATTTTTCGCTTTGCCGATACGTTCACACAAAATCCACTCCTGACTCCGTGTTTCTTCGGCACCTGTGCATTCATTATCGGCTTCACTGCGTCGCTCGTACTTTTGATGCGCTTTACACTGCGCGACGAGCGCTGGCTACGAAACTTCCTCATTTTCGGCGTCTGTTTTGCGGCTCTCGTGTTGGTGTATGAGGCGTGTGAGTATTTCAAGTGGATACACTTCGCCACGTCCGTTAGCTGTGCCCCGGGCGTGCACCCTTTGCAGAGCCCTTGTTTTACTGGCTTTGTTTTCTTCATACTCTCAGCCCTCTGTGCACAGGTGATTGTTCGAAAAGCGCACTCCACCTAGCCGCCACACAGCGGGTGTCGCCGTTGTTATATGGCGAAAAGAGTCACTGTGATACACTCTTGGCATTGCTTAGATAATCAATTAATAAATCATGAAAAGTCTTGCGGTAGTTGTTGGGCTCACGATTGTGTTACTGGGAGGGTATTGGGTTTTCGCAAAAGGGGGCACGTCCGCTCCTGTTGTTGAAACCGCTCCGTATGGCGACACTGCTGCGCCTCAGCCAAATACACCCCCTACAGGAGAGGTGCGCACGGAAGAATCAACTCAACCGCAAGACACTGATAAAAATGTTATGAACGCAACACTACATACCAACAAGGGTGACATCACTATCGAGTTGTTCGGTACCGTTACTCCAAACACCGTGGCAAACTTCGTTAAGCTGGCACGTGAGGGCTTCTACAATGAAACCAAGTTTCACCGCGTCATTAAAGATTTCATGATCCAAGGTGGCGACCCGCTCTCGAAGGACGATGCACAAATGGCACGCTGGGGAACTGGTGGCCCAGGCTACACGTTTGCCGATGAAATAACGACACAGAATAAAAACGTTGCCGGCACTATCTCTATGGCAAACGCTGGCCCCAACACAAACGGCAGCCAGTTCTTCATCAACACAAAGGACAACGGCTTTCTTGACCCTAAGCACACCGTATTTGGAAAAGTAACAGAAGGGTTGGATATTGTGATGATGATTAGCTCTGTTGAGACAGGGCCAAACGATCGCCCAGTTGAGCCGGTGGTCATTACCTCAGTTGAATTGAAATAGTGCGGCGGGCTGCGTTTTTTTGCCGGTACTGCTGACATGCAGATATACCCGCACACCGTTGGCGCTTGGCGGCGCAAGGTGTGCGGGTATACTGTTTCGATGCCAGATCAGACTACTACACCGCCAGAACCTTCCCAGGGACGGAGCGTCTTGGGTGAAATGTTTCTCTATAGCGTCATCGCTATGGCTATTGTGCTCCCCGTACGCATGTTCATCGCCCAGCCATTCATCGTGTCCGGGACTTCAATGGTCCCGACTTTTGAGCCACGTGATTATTTAGTTATTGATAAAGTGTCTTATCGCGTTAATGAGCCACAGCGTGGTGATGTCATCATTTTCCGCTACCCGCTTGATGCACGTGTTTTCTTTGTAAAGCGCATTATCGGACTTCCGGGTGAGCGGGTGCGCATTGAAAACAATCTGGTCACGATTGAAAAAAAAGATGGCACGTCGTTTATTCTTGATGAACCATACTTGCACGACGTTAAAACAAAAAGTGCGAACGTAAGCACAAAACTATCCGACAATGAATATTTCGTGATGGGAGACAATCGTCCAGCAAGTTCGGATTCACGCGTGTGGGGGCAACTTCACGAACGTTTTATTGTTGGCCGAGCATTCACTCGTCTGTTTCCGTTCAGTGATGTGACGTTGTATCCAGGAACGCATACATTCTCCGAATAAATATTTTTTTCGTTTTATACGGAAAAAATACTAATGATATCCACACATGTGCGCATGTGTGCGCATTGCGTTGCATGATGCACCGCTATAATCACTTGTGTACCAGCGATGGACCTCACCACACTATGTCATCATCATTTCTTGAAAGACTAAAAAAGAAGGACGTACTTCCTACGACTCCCGATGATGCAAAAAAAGATAAAATTGAAGCACAGAATAAGCCACCGGAAGAAGGGGGTGCAATCGCAGAGCAATTGAAGGTAGATATTTACCAAACACCAAACGCGATTGTTATCTACGCGCAGATTGCTGGCTCAAGTGTTCATGACTACGGTGTCACCATTGATGGCGATGGCGATGTGGTAACCATCAAAGGGCAGCGCAATCGCCCTAGTGGAGAGCACTTCGACCACCCGGAAAGCGAAGGTAAGGAGAGTGTTCTTGAAGAATGTTCGTGGGGAAAGTTTTATCGACAAATCATTCTTCCCGCGGAAGTGGATGCTGCGAAGACTGAGGCAAAAATGCGTGAAGGAGTGTTGATGCTCTATTTGCCACTTAAGCGTTCGGTAGAGAGTGGAGTGCGAATCAACGTCACAGCAGTGTAGCGTTGCTGTGTGCAGAGTGCTCTCGCGATGCGCTACGCATCAATATGACCGTACCTACAGTTACAAGTCACCGGCTCCGCGCTGCCACTAGTGCGCTTTTCTTCTCTATTCTTTTTTCGTTGCCGAGTACCTTGTATGCGGCAGACCTCCTTTTTTCACCGGTAACGGGAAATTTTTCTGTTGGTAAGGAATTCTCAGTACAAGTTTCGGTTAATCCGAATGGAACGAGTATCAACGCAGCCGACGGTGAAATTTCATTTGATAAAGATCTGCTCTCCGTTTCAAGTGTCTCGAAAGATGGTTCAGTCTTTTCGTTGTGGACGGCTGACCCCGCATTTTCAAATACCGCAGGCACGATTCAGTTTAGTGGCGGAACGCCGACCGCCTTTACGACTCAGGGCACGATTTTGACCATCAAGTTTAAGGCGAAAGCGGAAGGGTCTGCAAAAACGAGTTTTACCAAAGGATCCGTTCTTGCTGCCGATGGAAAGGGTACCAACGTGTATTCGAAGGGAAACGAAGGGAGTTTCGTGATTGCTGCTGCCGCTGCAGAGCCACCACCGCCACCACCGAAAGCTGAGCCGGTCGCAGAAGAGCCGGAAGCCGCTGTTGATGTGGAAGGTGACGCAAGTATCACGCCGATCGCACCAGTCCTTAACTCAAACACCCATCAGAAGCCAGATCTTTGGTATAGCACGTCGACGGTGCATTTTTCATGGAAGCCACCTGCTGATGTGACCGGTGTGCGCACGCTGCTTTCAGAAAAGGAAGATGACAAACCAACCGTGGTGCAAAAACCAACCGCGGTAGATCAGAAAATTGAAGGAGTCGCCGATGGTGTGTGGTACTTCTATGCACAATTCAGAAATGAGTTTGGGTGGGGAGAGGTGGCTAAGAGGAAAGTGCAGATTGATACCGTATTGCCAGACGAGTTTTCTGTAACGCTTGCCACTGTGGGCGAAGGTGAGCCAGCCAAGTTTGCCTTTAAAAGTGCCGATGCGCTCTCTGGCCTTGATCACTATGATCTCAAAATAGGAGACGGGGCCGTATTGAGTATTCGTGAGCAAGACATGAGTAATGGGACCTATCTCGTGCCGCCTCAAGAGGGTGGGGTACGCACGGTATTGGTGCGGGCGTACGATAGGGCAGGTAATGCGCGCGAAACCCAGGCCGAACTCGATCTACCGAAAGTTGATAAACCCAGTGCAAAGGGAGCAGAGGATCCTGCAGCGAATCAGTCACCGTGGACCATTGAGCGCATGCTCTTGATTGTGTTTGCGTTAACGACGGGTGGCTTTGTTGCGTGGAACATGCACTCGCGACAAACAGGGCAGCAAGATCATGGGCAGCTGTTGCAGCGCGTGCTCGAGGTTCGAGAAAAGAACGACCGTGTCTTTTCGGCGATGCGTGAAGAGTTCGAGCAACTGATCAATGACTTCGACCCAAAGCCCCAACTGACCACCGAGGAACGTGCGCTTCTTGAAGAGATTAAAGAGGTTCTGGACATCTCCGAAGGCTTGATGGACACGGCCATTGAGGACCTGAAAAAGCTTGTGCGTGCACAGCAGTAACACGTTGCTGAATGCGTGAGTGCGTGGCCGTATGTGAAAAGGGCAAAAAAGCCTTATTGTAAGCCATGCATGTGGCTGTTTCTTGTACACATTTTCGGCCAATTTTAGCCAAAAAACCTTGTAAAAACTGATAAAATTAGCGGGCAGGCACTACGCCTAGTGCTGCTTTGTATTGCCTGCATTTTCGCTGATTTTCCATGAGTCCTCGCACTGCAAAAATCCCGTGGAAATTTATCACCGTCACCGCTGTGGTGTTGGGTATTCTTGGCTATACCTTATGGGCGACCAGTTCGTTTGTTATGGCGTATCGTGAGGTGAAGCGTGCGCACATTTTCCCAACTGTTGTTACTGCAGAAGGGTGGCACGCCCCAGAGAAGGCACTGACTCAGGATCTTTCCGAGGATGCGGTGCGTGCAAGCTTTACTGAAGATATTGCTGCGTACGTTCGCGCAGATGCTCAGGTGCCTTCTGAAGCCCCAGTAATTCATGGTGAAAGTTCTGAGGCACTGCCCGAGACAACCTCAATCGACGTTCCTGTTGATGATGTTGTGGAATCCACGACACACAACGATGCTGACGTGGAGGCTTCTCCTGCGCAGGAAACATCTACGAATGTAATCGATGGTGGAGCGAATGAAGAAGCGGGCACAGCAGACGCCGTGCCTGAAGACACGGCGGCAGAAGAAGTGGTAGTACCACAGGAAGCAGAGAGTACTGAGAGTGTTGTACCTGACGCTGCTCCTGAAGTTGTCCCTGCTGTGATAAGTGAGCCAACGAGTATGAACGACGGAAGCACCCTGCCACTTGCGTTTGCTGTACGTGAGGGCGCATTTTCACTGCTTTCACTACTTACCACACCTGTATTTGCAACAACGACCGATGGTGTGGAATTGGAAGACGTCACGTCAACAACCACACCCAAGCAAGACGCTGCGGTCGAGGTGGTGACCGTTACAGAGAATGAGCCTACAAACGCAGCGACTCCATCACACTCTCAAGCGCCAGACATATCGACCTGTGTCATCGATGGTACACCGTGCCACACTATCGAATTTTCAGGCTTTGGTGTGTATGGTGATTTGGCCGAGAAGCCTTTTGTAGGAGCAGAGCTGGTGTTTTCTTTTGCAGGTGATGAGCCGGTTTTTGAAGGAGCGGAAGACAACGTTGTTGCGCGCTATTTTGTGGACGGCCGATGGAAGGAAGCAGGTGGAATTTTTCTTAACAAAGAGTTGTCAAACCACACCAACAACGGCTTTTTCTCAGTGGCGCTTGATGAAATTGACACGTGGGAAGATTTTCAAGGGGCACGGGTGATGCTCGAGTATGTTCGTGCCGATGGTTCCGGATCGCAGCAGCTGTTTCTCGATGCATTATGGATTGACGCATTGTACAAAGAGCGGGCACAAGACGTGATTGATGGCGAAGGACCGGCGCATCCAGAAGTATCAGACAACGTTCAATTTGACCTCTCTGAAAGCGACGCAGATGAGACGATGCTCGTGCTTGACGACGGGTCTGCAATTTCATTTCCGCTCGTTGATGATATCGATGAGGATGTGCTCACCATGCGCACCGACGCATCAAGCGCAAAAGTACTTCCGGGGGATGGTGCGTCTGTAGAGAAACAGTTTTTTGTGAGTGTTACCAACACTGGTCGCGAGGAAGAATACTTTGAGCTTTCAGCAGCATTCCCACAAGGATCCGGTGAGCTCAAGAGCATCGCGCAGTTTTTGCGCAACGTACCCGAGGTAGTCGAGCACTCAGTGTATGAAGACGTGACGTTCTTCTGTGAAGGAGGGTGGACTGAAGCAGTGGATGAGGAAGGGCGGCACCGCTGTGTCGCAACGGGGCAGGTCGAGCAGTGTGCATGGTTTAATGACACCAAGGAAAACTGTACTGTTGCGCACGTGCTGGTTGGTACGGAGAAGCAGACCGCATACCAAAGCACATGGGTGCCACTTGCAATTGGAGTACCAGGGATTGATTGGGCGCTCTTCAGCCCTCTTCCGGAAGGATTTGTCACTACGTCGGTAGTTGCTGAACGAATTCTTGTATTACCTGAGCAAACAGTCTATTTCCGTGTGACGACGGCGCTCCCAAATGGAGGAGAGAATCCGCTTATCTTGCAAGCTTCTGGTGAACGATACTATGGCGACATTGACATGCGTTTCTTGCGTAACGAACGCGATTGGCTCGCGCAAGAAGAAGCTGCCGAGCGTGACGTGGCTGCAAAGAAGGTGAACCGAAAACTTTCTGAAAAGTCACAATTTGAAGGAAACGAGCAGCCTCAGTTTCGATTCAAATTTAATTCTCAGCGCTCGTTTGCTGCGCGCTTTGCAGATCGACTACTCGGGAAGAAGGATACGTTTGCTGTACGACAAGCACGACTGAAGCACACTGATGGTCAATTCGAGACGGTCCCCGTTGATATTATCTATGACTCAAGCGGTGAGTGGACGCTGACCCTGACCAAAAAACCTCGCGGTTTCCGCCCCGGTAAATATCAGATGGAGGTCGTGATTGTTGAAGGTCGTAACACCTTTACCGACACGGTGGAATTTTATTGGGGCGTACTCGCCATCAACTCGCACAAAAGCGTATATGAGCCAGGAGAGAACGCTGCGTTGATGATGGCGGCCTTGGATGATACCGGTGACACGCTCTGCGACGCACATCTTCAACTTCTCGTACAAGCACCCGAAGGCCCGGAACAAGAAGTGCCTATCCGTACGTCGGGGCTCTGCGGGCACAACAACGTAGTCGATGTTGCCGACTACTTGGCTGATTACGTGACTGGTGGCATTGGAACGTACGCAATGACCCTCACTCACTTTGGAGAAGCGGGTGAAGTGCTCCACCGCATCAACGATGCATTTGAAGTCCGCAACGATCCTTCGTTTGTTGTGGAGCGCAGCGGGCCAACGCGAATTTATCCAAAAGAGCCATACCGTATGACACTCTCTATTACGGCACGGCGTGATTTTGAAGGTGTCATCACCGAGGCGATTCCAGAAGATACGATTCTGGTTGATAAGGCGGATGGGTCCGTTGAACAGTACAATGGCGCGATTCGATTGTCGTGGGATGTGGCACTGGCAGCAGGTGAGACGAAGGTCATTTCGTACGTATTCGATTCGCCCGATATCAGCCCGTATCTGTACGTGTTCGGTCCTCTCACCATGAAAGAAGGTGATGCGGTTGCGTTTGAGGAGCTACGTACCTGGAAAGTGGCATCAGACGCACTTGGTTCCTACCAAGAAAAGTACAGTTCGTGGACACCGACGGTCGCTGGTGCATGGCAAGAGAAGAATCTTGCGAGTGCTCCCTTTAGTGTTCCAGCAAACGCAGTAGCCGAAATTGCAGTAGTGAATGGTGACTTCAATACGGAGGTGTATGGTGGTGTGCGCCATTCGACCTCTACCAACGACCGGCGCTTCCAGCTGCATGAAGCAGAACCATCAGGTGTCACGATGATGACGATGCACGTGCAGGTTTCTGCTACATCGAGTATTCAGACCTACGCTGAAGATACAACCAACATCTCCTTTGTGCTTTTGGGATACTGGACTGATGGTCGGTATGTCGAGAGCTTCACCCAAATTGACCCTACGCTTACGAACAATACGTGGGGCATTATTAACCTCTCGAGTTACGGTGTTTCGCATGGGAACGTCGTTGAAATGGCATTGGGTAACTGGGATACGGTTGCAGAAATGAATGCTGGTGTGCGTGCAGCGAGCTCGTCATTGTCTCGCCTCGCCAACATTCACGAATCAGAAGCGAATGGTGTAAACGGTGTCACCATGATGGTGCGTGCAAGTTCCACTAATGCAACTATTGAGGGATTTGCCCAAGTGAAGGGAGCCAACGGTGCCAGTGTCGACTTTTGGCTGATGGGGTATTGGCAGACGAGCCCAACAGGTCTGCTCTACACCGAGCGATTTGACGACTTGGGTGGTCCGACCTCGGCCTCTACGTGGACTGACCGCGCACTTGACGGTTTTACGGTGCCACCTACGGGCATCGCGGAAGTTTTGTACGCAAACGCAGCGGATGCGAACAGCTCAATGATTATTGGTGCACGTACGAACGCATCGACGCTGGGTCGTAGTTTTAATATTCATGAGGCTGAAACAGGTGGATGGTCTATCGGTAAGGCCCACGTGAAGGCAGGTTCTGATGCGAGTTCAACCATTGAGTATTTCACTGACGACACCACCAACGATCAATTCCGATTACTCGGTTATTGGGCTGCGGCAAACTATCCGACTGATGCACCAACGCTCTATGGCGAACCTTTCGAAAGCCAGAAGACGGGGAGTTCAACGCCCAGCTTTAGATTTAGTGCGAGCGATCCAGACGGAACCTCAAGCATTTTGTACCAGATACAGTGGGACGATGATCCAACGCTCGATGATGCACCAATTGGGGATCGATCGTCTGATGTGGAAACAGGGTGCTCGCCAAACTGTTTCCAAAACATTGCAACACCCGCAGACACCAGCCCGTTCAACGAAGGTGAGCAAATTCGCTTTACGATTCCTACCTCTCTGGTGTCTGGAACCACGTACTATTGGCGCGTACGAGCAACTGATGTAAGTGGATCGAATTTGGCGAGTGAATGGAGTACTGTGCAAAGCTTTACCTATGTAGCCAACACCGATCCATCGCAGTGGTTCCAAACACAAGATACTCAATTTGAAACGGGTACGCTCAGTAGTGTTGAAACGTCGGGGAACAACGCAGCTGAGCTGTCGCTCACGCCACCTGACGATGCGCTCGTTGCGTACGGTGAAGGCACCGTTACTACACCACGCTATCGCTTGTGGGACGGTACGGCGTGGGGCTCGGAAGGTTCGGCACTCGATGTGGGCGGCATCATTCAGTATGTGGTGACGAAGGCTGGGACAACGCGCGATGAATTTGTACTCGCGACACAAGACGCAGTAAACGACGTTAATGTGCAAATATTTAGCGCCACAACCACAACATGGAGAAACCTGCAAGAAGTGACGGCCGGTGTTGCGAATAACCAACGTCGCGGGTTTGACGTTGCGTACGAAACCCTATCAGGTGATGCGCTTGTCGTTTTCTGTGACGGTGATGCTGATCCTGCCTACTACGTGTGGAACGGTAGCGTCTGGACCGGGCCTACCAGTATTAATATAGGCAGTGCGCTCAACTGTGAATATATTAAGCTCGCGTCCGATCCTGTATCTGATGAGATTATTTTGGTCGAGCGCAACACGGGCTCGATATACGAAGCGCAGGTGTGGGATGGAAGTGGATGGTCCTTCTCGCAGACGCTTGGTTCAATGAGCGATGCGGCACACGAAGGTATCGCGGTGGAATACGAAGAGTCGGGAGAGCAGGCGATGGTGGTAGTTTCAAATGCCGGCAACGCAAATTTTGCATGGGCGACGTGGGACGGCGCACTCTTGGATTGGAGCATACCAACGACTCAGGCAATCGGAAATGACTTTGAGTGGGGAATCCTCCGGCAGGACGACGGGTCCGACCAGTTGGGTCTCTGTTATGGCGATCAGGACGACGACATGGGCTCCCTTATTTGGGATGGTGCGGGTTGGGCAGTGTTTGCTGCAGCAACGAATGAATTTGAAACAACAGGAACAACGAACAACCGTGCAGGAAGTGGCACCATCGAAGGTACGCCAGTGACCTGTGAATTTGAAACGACCGCGGGACGCGATGGGTACCTGATGATTCCATACAGCGACAACACCGCAGCGCGATCACAGTATTGGAATGGAACAGCTCACTCCGGAGAAAGTACCCTGCCTACTATCCAAGACTCATGGAGAGTAACCTCGGCACGAGCTGGTGATGGCGACATCCTTGCGCTCTATCACGACGATCTCAATGGTCTGTTTGATTTCTCTTACTGGGACGGTACCTCATGGTCGGCTGCGCAAACACTTGAAAACTCTCCGTCGGTGACCGCCGCGCCATTTAGGGAGCCCATCTCTATTGCAGCCAAGGTGTACCAATCAAACTCAGGAACTATTCAGTCGGACCCGATTGCATTTTCAAGTGTGCCGAATCGCACTACCTGGGGCGAAGCGTTGTGGAGCACAAACGAGCCAAGTGGTACCGACGTTACTGTACAGGTGATGTATGAATCAGGTGGTGTGTGTTCGTCGTTATTGCCTGACGGAGTTCTTACGGGAAATAGCACTGGCTTCCAGGCTAGTGCGAGCCCGATTGACCTGTCCAGTGTCTCGACCACGACGTACAGCAGCCTGTGCTTGAAAGCAACGCTCACCTCGTCAAACACTTACGTACCGTCTCTTACCGATTGGACGCTCTCGTGGGAGCGCAGCCCGTATCTGACGCAGGAGCATTACCGATGGTATGTAAACACGAACGCAGCAACGCCGAGTGACGTATGGCCGTCGGGTGCCAGCGAAGTGGTGACTGATGCGGCGATTCAAATTGCAGATGGTGCGCCAAGCTTGAACGATGTGTTGCGTCTGCGTATGACCATACTCGTCTCGAACGTCGCCCTCTCGAGTAGCGCACTGTCCTTAACGTTGCAGTACGCAGCAGATGCAAACTGTAGCGCCGGCTCGGAGTGGTTCGAGGTGGGAGAAATTGGTTCTACGACAGCACCGTGGCGAGGATACAACAATGCTGGTGTTTCCGACGGAGCAACCCTTCCATCTGTTCTCCTTACCACTGCTGACGTTGCTGCGACGTACGAGGAAGAGAATGACTCTGCCACGAACCCCAATTCAATCAGTACGACGCAAGAAGGTGAGTGGGATTGGGTGTTGCAGCACAATGCTACAGAAGGCACCAACTACTGCTTCCGTGTCATTACGTCAGAAGGAGAAACGCTCAATGCGTACAGTACCTATCCTGCTCTGGTCACGAACGCTAAGCCAACTGCACCGAGCCTAATGAAGCTCTTCGACAACGAGAAGACAGCGTCAACGACGCCGTGGTTTGAATTCACTGCGGAAGATCCTGAGAGCAACGATATGACCTATCAGGTGCAAATAGATGACACCTATGACTTCAGCTCTGCGGTAGTTGATCGTGACTCGCAAACGAACTTCACTGAATTCAGTAACGTCACCACTCCTGCCGACAAGGATCCATTTACCGCAGGGCAAACGATACGCTTTATTCCCACGACTGCACTGTCAAACGGTACCACCTACTACTGGCGTGTGCGTGCGAAAGATCGCAACAACTCAAACACCTGGAGTAGCTGGTCAACCATCTATAGTCTTACGGTCGATACGTCGATTACAGTAGCAACCTGGCACCAGACACGACTCGAACAATTTGATACCAACTCGTTTGAGGATACAGAGGCAACATCAACACATGATGTGGTGCTTACGCCGCCACTTACGCTCGGAACAACAACGAGTTCAGCCATCGATTTCGACAATGGTTCGTCGGGAAATGCGTGGGGGTCCTTGAGCTGGACCGACAATGAGACGACGGGTGATATCCGCTACCACATTGAGTACTTAGATTCGAGTGCAGCGTGGGTGACGGTCCCTGATACGGATTTGAGTGGTAACCATGCAGGATTCGGTAGTGGTTCACCAGTGTCGCTCCTCTCACTGAGTCCTACGACATACAACCAGATTCGAGTGCGCGCAAACCTGACGAGTATCGGCGGCTCTCCGCGATTGAATGATTGGACGGTTTCATGGGGCTACGCAGTAGGACAGGCGACATCCACCGCTCCGTTCGATAACGAGAAGGTCGGCACCACGACGCCAACGTTTAGATTTGGATCTGATGACCCTCAGAACGATAGCTTGATTTACGAAGTGTCTATTTCTACGACGCAAGATTTCACCGCATCAACCACGAGACGCTCCGATCTTCATAGTGGCTTTACCAATACCGCATCAAGTACGGACACATCACCATTTAAGGACAACAACTCGATTGCATTCCACCTCCAGCAAGCAGATGCGCTCACGAACGGAGTTACGTATTGGTGGCGTGTGCGTGCGATCGACCCAGCGCCAGGCGCCGGAGTGTGGTCCGTGTGGTCTGACTTGCAAAGCTTCACCATAGATACATCAGTGACTGTCTCGACGTGGTTCCAGACAACCGATGATCAATTTGAGACCGATACCTTGAGTTCAGTTGAAACGTACGGCAGCAATATTGCGCGCATCTCTACAACAATCCGTGAGGCGTTCATGGCGTACGCCGAAGGTACGACGCAGGCACCTCGCTACCGGATCTGGACCGGTACGGCGTGGGGTAGTGAGTTGAGTGGTGTATCAACCGGTGACACCATTCGCTTTGTCGAAGCTGCAGCGTCGCCGACGCGCGATGAGTATATTGTAGGCACATTAGGTTCGACGGGTGTCGTGAAGACGCAGGTATATAACGGGACAACGGATTCATTCGGCAATATTAAGGAAGTTGAGTCCACCGTGGCCAATGCTCTAGCGCGTGGCTTCGATGTGGCATACGAAACATCATCCGGCGATGCGATGGTAGTTTCGTGTCGTGGTACAGAGGCGGTGTTTAGTGTGTGGAATGGTACCAGCTGGACTGCAACCAGCAGTATTGCGCTCGGTACCACGGGGAACTGTGAATGGGTACGTCTGGCGGCCGACCCAGCGTCCGATGAAATGGTATTAGTGGTGCGCAGCGCCATTGCGGGTGCCACCGACTATGAGGCGCAGATATGGAATGGTACAGCATGGGGTGTGAGTCCGATGACCATGGGTTCACAGTTGGTCGCCAATGCCGAAGGTATGTTTGTGGAGTATGAGGAATCAGGTGGGCAGGCAGTTGTTGGTGTTGCAAACGGAGCAAACAACAACTTCATTTGGAACGCATGGAACGGTAGTGGGTGGGACGGTACCAACACTGCCGGTGTGCAAAACGATTTCGCGAACGGTCGTCTGGTCCGTGATGTCGGGAGTGATCGCATGGGCCTCTGCTATATCGATATTGATAGCGATCTTGGATTCTTAGAGTGGAGTGGTTCGGGATGGAATACGTTTGCCGAGTTTGAGGGGACCGGTAACACAACCAACGGGTTCCATGCCCGACCAGTCTCATGTGAGTTTGAAACCACTGCGGGACGCGATGGGTATCTCATGATGATGCACAGTGATAGCTTGATAGTGGAGTATGAGTATTGGACCGGATCTGGATCAGCTACGACACCAGCACAAATCTCGACCTTAGGAGACTCGTGGGAAGTACGCAGTGCGCGCACAGGGGACGGAAACATATTGGCACTCACGTACAACGATGGTGACACACAGTACGATTTCAGCTACTGGAACGGTACGCAGTGGTCCACGGCGCAGATCATAGAAACTAACTCTATACCGACACTTACTCCTGCAACGATTCCATTGGATATTGTTGCGCGCCGCTACCCAACCTTTAACTCAGGGACTATCACGTCGAGTGAGTTAGATTTTGATAGTGGTACGGGACCAAAATGGCAACGGCTCTTGTTTAGCGATTCAACGCCAGGCGCGTCTGATATTTTGTACCAAATCGAATACTTTACTTCGACCAGTTCATGGGCGGTGATTCCAAACGTCGATTTGGCGGGCAACATGACTGGAACATCTACGTCGCCGCTTGATATTTCCAACCTCAATCGCATCACCTACAACCAGATTCGCCTCGTTGCGAACCTTGCCTGTGCGGCAGGTATCTGTCCATCGCTCAACGACTGGACGATTGAATGGTCTGACGGTATCACCCTTTCAGGAACCGCGAAGCAGTACGACGAAACGACGAACGTGACGAGCGGCACCGTCGCCGTTGCCGTAAACGGGGTGCTGCAAGCTGGAAAGACGGGTACTATTTCAGCTGGGGCTTGGAGTATCCCGAGCGTGACCGCATTTGCAGGCGATGTTATTACCGTCTTCGTTGATGGTGCGGCAGACAACAGTGAAGCAGTGGCGCTCACCGTATACGACGGAACGGGAGACATAACGGGCATGCAACTCTTTGAACAGCACGTCTCGCTGGGGTCACAAGACGTGCCAACCATGACCAACGCGAACATCTCCCAGTACGACAACTCGATTTCTGGCGATGAAGACATCTTCTTTGAAGTTGATGCGGGCAACGACTTTGCTGCATGTGGACTGGCTGAATGCACGCAGGTAAAACTGTATGTGGCAAGCTCCACAACGTTTAGGCCTGATTCTACGTCAGGTGGAAACGTGACGACTCATGACCTGGTTTTGAATGGGTACTTTACTGCTGACGGCAACACCATTACCGCAACTGGTTCGTGGGACAATAATGGCACATTCACGAAAGACACCTCAACCGTTATCCTGACAGCAACGTCAACGACGGAAACCATTGATGGTACTGGGGCTACTACGACGACATTCTATAACCTCACGTTTGGGCAAACATCAGGTGCAGCAACATGGAACCTTTCAAGTGCGCTCGATGTAGATGGAGCATTAAACCTTACGTACGGCACACTCAATCAGAACGGAAACAAAGCCATTAACGTGGCGAGCAACATGACCATCAGTACCAATGGCGTGTTTACTAAAGGAACAGCTACGACAACCTTTGATGGTACCGGCTCAAGCACGTTCACCGATAACACCGTTGCCAAGCAGGACATGGGTATTGTTACTGTCGATGGAAGTACGAAGACGCTTCTCTTGGGGGCGGCGAGCAAGATGACGGATGTAACCATCGGTGCCGATGATATTTTGAGTGTGAACAATAATTATGCGCTCGAAGTGCTGGGCAACTTCATCAACAACAACTCATTCGTTGCTCAATCTGGCACGGTGACCTTCACGGCGACCGACACTGGTAACACAATCACCCCAGGGACTTCGAGCTTCTACAACATGACCTTTAATGGTGTTGGTGGTAACTGGGCATTCACCGGGAGTACGCTTACCGCAGGCAACAACTTCACGATAGCGACAGGAACGGTCACGATGCCAACTGCTACAACTACGGTTACGGGTAACTTCGACAACACCGGCGGTACATTCATGCACAACAACGGTATCCTTTTGCTGAATGCTGCAAGCGCAAAGACCATTCGCACCAATGGGTCTAGCCTGTACGACACCGTTTTCAACGGAACAGGCTCATGGTCATTCCTGGAAACGACAGCAACATCATCTCGGCACGTGACGCTCACTGCAGGCACGGTTACCTTACCGTCGGGTACATTCGCGATTGGTGGATCGCTTTCAAAAAATGGTGGCACCATGACGCACAACAGTGGAACACTGCGATTTACCGCAGCTACGGCGCAGACGATTCGCCTCAATGGGTCTGATGTATACAACCTAACGTTCAACGGCACGGGTGGATCGTGGTCATTTGTTGATACACATGCCACTGCGACGAACGCGATACGCATTGAGCAAGGAGCACTGACGTTGCCGTCTGGTGTGTTTGCGGTTGGCGGCTCTTGGCTCAGCTCGGTGGGCACGTTTACGCACAACAGTGGTACGGTGAAGTTTAATTCAACTGATAGCGGTGAGAGCATCAATCCAGGCGCGTCGCCATTCTACTCGATGAGTTTCGACGCTGTAGGCGGTGGATGGACGATTGCCAGCCATGCAACGTCGACGAATAACACGTCAATCACGCGTGCCGCGAGCTTCACTCTTGCCTCGGGGCAAACACTCGAAGTGGGAGGAACATTTACGAACAGTATGGGTGGTGCCACAACGACGTGGACGGGCTCAACGCTCTTCCTCAATTCGGGAACTGCCTATAGTGTGAATACCAAGGCACAGAGCGGCGACACATACGAGACGCTGCGAATCGGTGCTAATACTGACATAAAATTGTGGAACTCTTCCGCTTCGGGTTACACGGTGGATGCTACAGGGTCACTCTATTCACAAGACCACGCAGCGGTAGATGGCGACCTCTATATATGGGGACAATACACGCCGACAGGGAACGAGTTCTGGAGCTATGCGACGGATTTCGATGGTACAGCGCTTGGTGGCAGTTCGCGCCAGGTGGATGTGCGCCTGGGGAGTGGCGCATCAGTCTTTGTTGGGTCAAACACATTGCAAATCTTGGGAGGTTCTGCGGCAAGTACCACGGTAGCAAATCAGGGAAGTGGCACGTACGCGCTTCAGGTTGGAACTGGCGCAACACTGCAGGCCCAGTACTACCAAGTGCGCAACACCGATGCAAACGGTCTGTGGATCAGTGGGACCGCAACAGTGAATAATCTTTCGGATGGTGACTTCGAACTCGGGACGAATGGCGGCACGATGATTACCGTTGCGGGGACCGCAATCGACCAAAATCCTGCGCTTCAAATCCAGCGTGGGGCATTCGCCACTTCTACAGGTATCTCAAGTGGCTTCAACGTCGTTGCAACAGGCACACCAACCTCATATTGGTGGTTCCGCAATCATTCAGGGAATTACGATGGAGAAGATTACGATACGGACCCAACCGGTAACCCAGGTAATGTGCGTTGGGATAACTCGGGTTTCAGTATTACCGTTTCAGGTAACGTATACGCTTCTGAAGGCTCAGGTGCCATCGGCAATCCTCCGTGCGATGGTTCGGCTGTGGTGCGCATTGTGGTTGACGGCGGCTCTGCATACACAGGAACCTGTGATGGTGGAACGGGCGCATACAGTATTCCCGGCGTCTCATTTGCGGGCGATGCAGTCCTCACGGCATACCTCAACACGAATGGCGGTAAGCGCGCCGTTACGGTCACCAAGACACCGACGGCAGATATCACCAACCTTGACCTCTATGAAAATACGCTCATCGTGCGCCACGAGGACACTGCAGCTATTACGATTGCAAACTTGGCGCTGTACGATAGCTCAAACGACGCGGACATCTTCTTCACCGCTGCAACGGGTTCACCGGATACGCTCACCGTTGCGCCAGAGAATGAACTGCACATCCTTGCAGGTAAGACGTTTGCTCCAGGTGGAAACATAACCCTCGAATCCGGTGGTTCTGGTGATGCACGAGACGGACGGCTGCATGTCGGTGTTGGATCAACATTCACGGGAGCAGGAACTGAGTCGCATGCAATTGGTGGTGGATTGGTCATTGAATCAAGCGGTACATTCACCCCAGCGAATACAACACTCACGCTCACGGCAACCACGACCGGTAAGGTGCTCTCGACCGTATCGCCGTTGACCCTATACAACCTGGTTCTGAATGGTGTGGGCGGGGGCTGGCTCTTGAGTGGCACGGGTACCACGACCGTACAGAATGGGCTGACCCTCACCGCAGGCACACTCGGTGGAACCGGCGACCTGGTGGTGCAAAGCGGCGATGTTGCGGGTGCGGGCACCATTACGATGACCGGTGGAACCGTCCGAATCGAAAGCACAGGCAATTTCGCAAACAGCAATCCATGGCAGTTTAGAAATCTTACGTTGGGGAATGGTGTTGCTGCCCGAACAACCACCAAGACCGGTTCTGCCACCACGACAGTGGCGGGAACACTGACCGTTGCAGCAAATCACACACTAGCGGCGGGTTCATCGGCGTGGGTACTCACGGGTGGTGGTACGCCACTCGTCGTTGGTGGAACGTTTACTGTTCAAACAGCGCCATTTAGTTTTGTGGCAACCACCACCACGAGTGTTCTCGATGAAACCTATGCGCTCCTGCACTTGGCACCGGCTGCTGCAGGATCGCCTACGTTCACGGTGCAAGGTGGAACACTTACCGCAGGTAACCTGGTTGTGGGCGATGGTACCAATCCGGTAACCGTGACCTTGAACACCAATGATCCATCAACGAATGTCACGGGTAACCTCACTATAGGAAGCGGGGCAACACTGGTTGCTTCAAATGTGGGCGCACTCGATGTCGGTGGAAGCTGGCTCAATACGGGTACCTTCACCCATTCGAGCGGTAGTGTGCTTTTCAACTCTACAGATACAGGAGAGGTGGTAGCGTCGGGGGGATCACTCTTCAATTCGGTGAACTTCAACTCCTCCTCAGGTGGCTGGACCATCACTGAAAACGCTACTTCAAGTGGTAGTTTCTCTATCACGAATGCGAATAGTTTCACTCTGAATCCTGGAATCACGCTCGAGGTTGACGGTACCTTCACTAATAGTGTCGGTGGCTCTGCTACTACCTGGACCGGTTCTAACCTCTACCTCAACTCTGCATCAAGCTACTCCATGAATACCAAGACTGCAGGAGGGGACGTATACAACACGCTCCTTATTGGCGCTAATACAGATGTACGTTCTTGGAACACTTCAGCAGGTACCACCACGGTGAACTCAACCGGCTCACTCTACTCACAAGATCACGCTGCGGTTGATGGTGACCTCTACATCTGGGGTGAGTACGCACGCTCAACCGGTTCAGACTACTGGAGCTATGCAACCGATTTCGATGGTGTTGCGCTCGGTGGTAGTTCACGCCAGGTGGATGTGCGGGTGGCGACTTCGAGTACGCTCACGTATAGCGGCGGTCTGCTCGATATCATCGGGGACGCAGCGGCATCCACTACTATTGATGTACAGGGCACAGGGGCGTATGCGTTCTCGGTGAGTGGTGGAACATTCAATGCGTCGTACTACGTTCTGCGCAATACTAATGCCAGCGGTCTTAACATCACCGGTTCGCCAACAGTTACCTCACTCAGCAATGGTGATTTCGAACTTGCAGTAAATGGCGGCACGATGCTGACTGTTGCGGGGAGTGTGATTACTGCAAATCCACTCAAGATTTTCACACGCAACACCTTTGCCACCTCGACTGGTATTTCCAGCGGGTTTAACGTGCGTGCTACGGGTTCTACTGCTAGCTCGTGGAAGTTCAACTTGCACTACGGAAACTATGATGGCGAAAGTTTCAACGACGATCCTGCGGGGGACCCAGGGTATATTCGCTGGGATGATAGTTCTTCAGACATTACTATTGAAGGCCACGTCTACTCAGACGAGGGAACATCAGTCAGTAGTGTGTGTGACGGCATAACACCGGTGGTTCGCTTGATGGTCCAGGGGGCTGGGAGTTACACCTCGTCGTGTGATGGTACAGGGTTGTACAGCATCACGGGAGTGTTCTTTAATCCGGGAGATACGCTCACGGTATTCTTGGATACCAACGGTGGAGTGCGCGCTGCAAACGTGTCGGTGGACCCAATCACCAATATTACGGACATGGATCTCTACGAGAACAGGGTCATTGTGCGCCACGAAGACACAACGCCTATCAACATTGCTGACATGGTTATTTATGATGCGGATGATGATAGTGATATTCCATTTACCGCTACTGATGCCGTTACCGACACATTGGTACTGCCCGCTGAAAAGAAACTGATCGTCTGGAACAGTAAGACATTTGCACCTGCGGGGAACATTACCGTGAATTCTGGAGGATCGGGCAATGCATGGGACGGCTCTCTAGAGGTGCAGACGGGTGCGACACTCACCGCCGCCGGGACTCAGTCGCACGCCGTGGGTGGCAGCTTCACACTCGGAAGCGGTGCCACTTTTGCAAGCGCAAGTTCTACCGTGACCTTGACCGCTACAACAACAGGGAAGACTATCAACCCACAGAGTTCAAGCTTCTACAACCTGGTGTTCAACGGTGTGGGAGGCAACTGGTCATTTGCCAGCGGTAATGCGACGACAACGGGTGACGTAACTGTCACAAACGGTACTCTGACCATGCCGTCGGGCACACTCAGTGTTGCGGGTTCCTTCGATAATTCAGGAGGCACGATTATGCACAACAACGGCACGCTGTATCTAAATGCTGCAGCTATAGGCAAGAACATTCGCACGAATAACTCAAATCTCTACAACCTCACATTAAATGGTGCGGGTGGTGCGTGGAGCTTCCTGGATACTAATGCCACGACATCAAATAACTTTACGGTGACGGCTGGTTCAACAACGCTCCCTGCCGGCATCTTTGCCGTCGGCGGGTCGTTTGCGAATACGGGCACATTCAATCACCACGGAGGTATGGTCAAGTTTACGGCCGCGGCAATAGGGAAGACGATTCAGGCGAGTGGATCCAACTTCTACGATCTGGTCCTCAATGGTACAGGTGGTGCCTGGACATTCCTTGATACGAATGCCACCACGTCGAATAACTTTACACTCACGACTGGCTCAACAACACTCCCAGCTGGTATCTTCGCCGTTGGTGGATCATTTGCAAACGCGGGCACATTTAACCACAACACGGGGACCGTTGCGTTCTATGCGAACACGACAGGGAAGACGGTGGCGGTCGGAGGATCGCTGTTCTACGGTGCGCGATTCAACTCCTCCTCAGGTGGCTGGACCATCACTGAAAACGCTACTTCAAGTGGTAGTTTCTCTATCACGAATGCGAATAGTTTCACTCTGAATCCTGGAATCACGCTCGAGGTTGACGGTACCTTCACTAATAGTGTCGGTGGCTCTGCTACTACCTGGACCGGTTCTAACCTCTACCTCAACTCTGCATCAAGCTACTCCATGAATACCAAGACTGCAGGAGGGGACGTATACAACACGCTCCTTATTGGCGCTAATACAGATGTACGTTCTTGGAACACTTCAGCAGGTACCACCACGGTGAACTCAACCGGCTCACTCTACTCACAAGATCACGCTGCGGTTGATGGTGACCTCTACATCTGGGGTGAGTACGCACGCTCAACCGGTTCAGACTACTGGAGCTATGCAACCGATTTCGATGGTGTTGCGCTCGGTGGTAGTTCACGCCAGGTGGATGTGCGGGTGGCGACCAGCTCCTCAGTGACCATCTCTGGAACGGGTGGCCTACAAGCAGTTGGTGTGGCGGGAGCATCTACCACAATCGCCATTTATGGCTCAACGGGCACCTACACGTGGGCGGTCTCGGGGGGCACCCTCAACATGAACTACTATCAGGTACGCAATACAGACGCGAACGGTCTTAACATCACCGGTTCGCCAACAGTTACCTCGCTCAGCAATGGTGATTTCGAACTCTCTACCGATGGTGGAACCATGCTCACGCTCGCAGGGAGCGCAATTGATGCGAACGCCAGTAAGCAGGTAGACTCGGTGCGCTTTGCTACATCAACAGGCGTTTCTACGGGGTACAACGTGACACGTACAGGATCCCCGATCACGGCGTGGGACTTTAGCAACCATCTCGGCAACTACGACGGGGAAGCGTTTGATAGTGATGGTGGGGATTCTTGTGGCGCTGTTCGATGGGATGATAGTACCTGTTTGTTTGTGAGCCAAGAGCACTACCGATGGCGCAACGACGATGGGACCGAGGGAGCGCTCGATAGCGAATGGTACTCCGCATCATGGAGCAAGCGACAGAAGATTGCGGTGACCAACGGTACCTCTACCGCGTTCACAAACTTCCCGGTTGAGATACAGGTTGCCTACGATGCTGATATGCAGAGCGATTTCGACGATTTGCGCTTTACGAGTGATGACGGTACGACGCTATTGAACTACTGGCGCGAAGAATCGTCCGCCTCGGTCTCGTCTACGGTGTGGGTGGAGCTGCCGACTCTCGCAGCAAATGGTTCGGCTACTATATATATGTACTACGGCAATGGTGGCGTAGCAGGGGCTGATGACGGCACGGCAGTATTCGACTACTTCGATGATTTCGAGGACGACAACATTTCTGAATACTCGGGTGACACGACACTGTTTGATACGGACACCACCTTCAATCACAACTACGTGTACGGGCTCGATGCAGGAGCAAACTCAGCTGATCAAACGACGAGCGGTATTCGCCGCACCGGGTCACTCACCGCACAGGGAAAGACCATTCGCTTCTTCCAGTATGTTGATTCAACGCAGGATGATGAGCCATGTACGCTCTTTGGTGTCGGAGGATCAGGGTCGAACTATGCGGTATGTTTGGATGAGTACCCAACCGATCGCCTGGTTCTTGCAAAGAACGTAACGTCAAACGATGGTAGTGGCACTCATATTGCGTCAACAACGGTTTCGTACAGCACGGGATGGTACGAAGTGGTCGTCGATTGGCATGTAGGAAATACCATCGTAGCGACGGTCTATGACGACACGGGGGCAGAGTTTGCATCAACTACAGCAACAGATAGTACGCATACATCAGGTGGTGTTGGCTTCTCCTTCTGGGGTCAGCACGGTGGATGGGATTTCTACAGCGTACGCACTTATACGCAGGTTGAGCCGACATACATATTTGGCGCAGAACAAGGGAGTGGAGGTGCTACCTGGAAAGCAGCTGAAGATACAGCGCTCTCGGCACAGAGTATCGGGGAAAATGTGCGCCTACGCTTCTCAGTTCAAAATACGGGAGCTGCAATATTCAGCCAGAATTTCCGACTACAATACGCAGCGAAGGGGTCGGCCTTGAACTGTGAGTCGGTGCCGTACGTCAACTATAATGACGTACCAACTACGTCAGGTGGATGTGGTTCTTCGCCTGCATGTATGACGACGACCGCTGAATATACCGACCAAGCAGGTACCGCCGGTCTTCTCAGCTACCCTGCGAACTTGTCATATTCACTAGGAAAAGTGATTGAAGATCCATCGAATCAGACCTCAAGTACCACTATTGCTGCGAACGCAGCAACGGAAGTTGAGTACAACTTCGAGTTGACGGCAAATGCAACCGACCCAGCATACTGTTTCCGCACCTCCGATGGTGGCCTTGATCTTGATAACTATGACCGCGTGGCAGAAGTCGCGCTCCTGCATACTCCTGAGATTGCAGGGTTTAATCTCAATAACGACTTGAGCATTACTCTGACCGAAGGAGCTACGACGACGGTCTACGCCACAGGAACAGTGACCGATTTGAATGGGTACGCGGACTTGCTATTTGCGACTACGACCATTTACCGCTCTGGTGTTGGCGTAACCTGTAGCGCCGACGAGAATAATTGCTATCAGGTGGCATCAACTTCGTGCTCGTTTAGTAACTGTGCTGGCAACTCGTGTACGCTGAGCTGCCGCGCCGACCTTCAGTACTTTGCGGAAGCGACCGATGCACCAAGCGCGTATCCTTCTGAAAACTGGCTCGCCCGGGTATTTATCCAGGATTCGAGTGGCGAGCGCGTGTTTGATACGATAGCCGTGCCAGTTGAGGTGCTTACGGTCTTCGGATTGGCCGTGAACACTGCCGATATTGACTTCGGGTCTCTTGAAGTGGGAAGCAATACGGCAGGCGTGAATGAACAGACCACGATTCTCAACACAGGAAACTCAAGTATTGATATTCAGGTCGCGGGCACTGATTTGGCGGGTTCTGAAGGCTCTATTGCGGTTGGCGAACAAAAATTTGCCACGAGTACGTTCACGTACGGTGCATGTGCAATCTGCCAATTCCTTACTGGCTCTGCGACAAACGTGGAAGTGGACCTTCCAAAGACGACCGCGTCCACGTCACCAAGTTCCGATGATGTGTACTGGGGATTGAATGTGCCAACAGGTACAAAAGCCGAATTGCACCAAGGGACAAATACATTCATTGCGACCTCGGATTAGCGACGCACTATTATATAGAACAATTACTATCGTATGAAGAAAGAATGGATACTGGCTGCCGGGTTTGGATTAGTGGTCCTCGCTATCGGTATTGCACTGTACTTGTTTGTCTTTGCGCCGCGCGACGTGGTAGCGCTCGAGTCTTACGCGACCTTAGGCGAGGCTCATGAAGATTCGGCATTTCTTGTGGGCATGTCTGAAAACCCCATACGAATTGAGCTCGACCATGTTCTTGCTGATGTATTGATGCGTCCGATGACCGACGATGAGCGGTATGAGCTGTCAGAACAGGGCAGGGGGTTGCTTAAGACACTTGAGGTCCAGATTGATGCGATAGGTGAGAAAGAGGGGGCAGCCGCAGAAGCACTGGCGTCACTACAGTCCTCACCACTGGCTCTTTCTGAGCTCACTAGTATCGGTGAGGTGGTGCAACTGGGGACCCGTCGAGCAGATTTGATTGCTGACATACGTGGACTTTCATATCGCGCCAACTACCACACCGCACAGATTTTTGAACGAATCATGAAAGACGGAGGGGCACTCACTGAGGCGCATGTAGCAGCACTCAATAGTGACCTACCACTCGTTGAAGAGCAGTTTGATCGCCGCTCAAATCTCTATGTGGAACTTGAAAAGGTAAGCTTGGATATTCAGAAGTCGTTGGAAACACTCAAATAGTGCAGTGCAATTTGGATGGTATACTGTGCCCGTATGACTGAATCAACAGAAAAGCACGCAGCTGAGCACCGACGAGGTGTGGGTCGCACGATGCGCATCGGAGGGCTTATTGTGAGTCACCTGTTTAACGGTTTTCTCGACCGACTCTCTCAATTCATTGAGGTACTCAGTAGAGAAATCGAGCTTTTTCTGGGGACGGCGCTCGTTCTCATCGGCGTCTTTAGTTTCGAAAGCGACAAATTCTGTGATGGAAATACAGCGGACTATCTGTCGTGCACTCGCCCCTCAACCTACTACTACTTCAGTTCGCTCGATATAGCGTGCATTGTGTTGGGTTCGTTCTTAATTCTTTTCTGGATCATGCGTTCACGCGAATAATTTTTCGCTGTGCACAAAAAAGAGAAGGAGAGTGTAAAGCTGATACTATGGAATCACCGCACTGTACGCGGAGTCTTTTATGCGCACCGCACATCGTTCCTGGTATTCCATCCGCTTGGTGGTGATTTTATGCGTGTGGATGCTGGGAGCGGCACCGCTGGCCCAGGCTGCAGAAATTTCGAATGTAAAAATCTCGGAAATCACCGAGGAGACCGCCACGATTGAATGGAAAACTGACATTCCGACGGACGCAACGATAAACTACGGACTTGATACAAATGTGGGTATGGCGCGCGACCCACTCTTTGATAAAAAAGAGCACTCTCTCACACTCGAGAATCTCAAGCCTTCAACCACGTACTACTTCAGAGTTGTGTCCGCAGATCCAGAAGGGAACAAGAGCACGACGGCGGGTTTTGTGTTTACGACAAAAAGCAGTACCGACGAAGTGCCTCCCGAAGTGGAGGCGATTAAAGATCCTGACCAGAGAGTGTTGGCGGAAGAAATTATTGAAAAGTTGGACCAGGTGCGCGACCCAAGCGCGCTCACTGCAATAGTTGATAAGGTAAATCAGATAGCAGGCGATGTGTTGAAACCACCTGCAATTGTGGGTGCACCAAAGATAGTTGTTGATGCAACCGAGGCTACATTTACCTGGGTGACGGATCGAGAATCAGGCTCGATGGTGTACCTGTCTCCTGACGGCGAGTACGATCCTGCAGCTTCAGAGCCGTATGGCATTGCACAAGGAAATCCTAATGAGCGTGTCAAAAAGCACGTGGTAAACGTCATCGGGCTCGATCCCTCAACCGAGTACCACTTTAAGATTTCATCAGAGGATGACTATCGTATGCGCGGGGAAACCGCTGATGATACTTTTAAAACACGAGCCCTCAAGGCATTGGTACAAGGAGTTAAAATCACGCGTATTCAAGAGCATTCCGCCGTCGTGAGCTGGAATACGGGTGGTGTTTTGGCAAAGGGCGTTGTTGAGTTTACGAATACGCGTAACAAAGCTACGAAGTCGGCTGGTGACCCTGTGTATGCAGCAAATCATGCGGTGCAGCTTGCGGACTTGGAGTTCGGAACACGCTATTCAGTGGTTATTACCGCGGTGAATGAAGGTGGAGAAGAAACAAAAAGTGCGCCTATTACCTTCGTTACGGTGCGCGATGTGTTGGCTCCTCAAATTGCCAAAGTGAAAAACGAGTCGACCCTCTTCCCGGGTGAAGATACAAAAATACAAACCTTGCTTGCGTGGGAGACCGATGAGCCAGCAACGTGCCAAGTCTTTTATACTCAAGGACTCATTCGCGACGCGAATGGTGGTGGGGAATCACTGCCGCCAGAACCAAACCCAACCACGAGTCATACGCAGGTGGTGGTCGGCTTTGCACCAGCGACGGTATACAAATTCTGGATGACCTGTTTCGACGAATCGAAGAACGAAGCACAATCTGAAGACTACGTTCTCATAACCCCGATAAAGGAGAAGAGTATTATTGATATAATCTTGGAGAACTTCGAAGGCACCTTCGGATGGGTCAAAAATATCGCTCAATAATATGTCCAAAATTGCAGTACAGGCTGACAGCATGCTCATTACCTACAACAAAGGGAAATCAAATGAGTTCAATGCACTGAAAAACATAAATGTGGAGATCTATCCGCGCGAGTACATCATTCTCTTTGGTCCGTCGGGCTGTGGTAAATCAACCCTCTTGTACACCATTCTTGGCGGTATTATTCCGGACGGCGGGCACCTATTTGTGCAAGGTGAAGATATCTACGCGTATTCGGCTGCTGAAATGAACCGATACCAGCAGCAAACAATCGGGATTGTATACCAGCAATTCAACCTGATTCCTTCAATTTCTGTACTCGATAATGTGGCACTGCCTCGCATTTTCCTGGGTCGCCCGGTGCAAGAGCGCAATGAGCGAGCGCGGGTCCTTTTGCGACGCTTCGGTATTCCCGAGCGCCTCGAGGACAAGCGACCAACGATGATGTCTGGTGGTCAGCAGCAGCGTGTGGCGGTGGCGCGTGCGCTCGTGAACGACCCTGAAATTCTTCTCGCGGACGAGCCAGTGGGAAACCTCGATAGTATTTCGGCCGAGCACGTGATGGACTCATTCGAGGAAATCAATATGACCGACCGCAAGACGGTGATTTTGGTGACCCACGATGCGAAGTATCTACCGTATGCGCATCGTGTTATTTACATGCGTGATGGAGTGGTGCGCCGCATCGTCGTGAATCCTGAGAAAGTACAGATAAAGCGTACGAAGCCAGGAGAAACTATTGTGACAGAAATCGAACAGTTGGCGCGCCTCTACCCATATGCAGAGCCCATTGAATTGAAAGTAAAGAGCTTGGTGAACTTCGCGACGCAGGCTATAGGTTTCTCTCAGCTCGAGCGCTTGGAGAAAGCGATTCTTGATGTGCTAAAGGGGACTATGGACGATACGATGTTTCTAGAATTTTTGGTAAAGCCGGTGCAATCAGGGGGCGTTGGGATCAAGCGCGACAAGGCATTTGATGTGACACGCAGCGTGTTCTCACTCTTTGAACACTCTCGTGACGTGCAGCGGTTTCGCGAAGGTCTGCAAGGCGACACCCTGTTTATGCACCAGAGAAAATTCATTGATCGCTTACTTGAGTACATCAAGCTCGAGCTCAACATAGCCGCAACGCCAGAACAATTGAAGGCTCTGCACGTAGCGCTTGAAGAGCGCGTGGGAGGCATTATCAATGCTGATGATTTTGAAGAGCGTCTCACGCTGCCATTGAATTGTGGCGGTACTGAGTTCAAAGAGTCGCAGGCGTACCTGATTTCCCGCTATCTTGAAAAACTCATCGCCCAGGGTGGCTATGTCATCCAGCCAAACGAACTCCTCGGCGCACACACGTAACCTATGCGTATTCAAGACATTGCCATGCTCTCGACGCGTATGTTCAAGACGAACCCTTCGCGTACCTGGCTCACGATTCTAGGTATGGGTGTGGGAACGGGCGCGGTTGTCGCTCTGGTGGGGTTGGGCTTTGGTTTGCAGGGGATTATTCTCGAGCGTATCGTGTTTGGAGAGACACTCTTGAGCTTGAACGTCACTAACCCACCGTCGCACATCGTTGTATTGAATCAGGCAACACTGGATGAATTCCGGGCAAATGAGTTGGTTAAAGACGTGGCCGCCATGGCGAGTTTTCCGACACTCATCACCTTCGAAGGTTTGACCGGAAATGCCTTTCTGCAGGGAATGGCCCCATCGTACTTTCTCTATACGGGTATGAAAGCAGTCGAAGGCGAGTTGTTTACAGATGAAACAGCTGCGGAAGATCGCAATGCGGTGATTATCTCTGGAGCCCTCTTGAAACTCTTTGGAGTTGAGAATCCCGTAGAGGCATTAGGTAAGGTGGTGACTTTTCGTGTGTTCGTGCCGATTGAGGGGACTGAAGACAGTACCGAGGTGCCGCTCACCAAGGAATACCGAATAAAAGGAGTAAGTAGCGATGAAGCGTCACTCGTCGCCATTATTCCACTTGATGAATTCTCGTCGCACTTCTCGGCGCCATTCTATGAACGCGTGCAGGTGCGTGTGATTGATAGTGAGTCTCTGACAGCAGTGCAGGATGCGATTCTACAGAAAGGGTTCACCGTGACTGCACTATCGAAAACAGTTGAGCAGGCAAATAAAATCTTTCAGGGTATTCAGGCTGTACTCGCTATCTTCGGAGGAATTGCTTTGACCGTGTCTGCAATCGGCATGTTCAATACGATGACCGTAACACTTTTGGAACGTACCGCAGAAATTGGAGTTATGCGCACCATTGGAGCGTCATCACGCGACATTGTGGTGCTCTTCGTAACTGAGGCACTTATCGTAGGATTTCTTGGGGGCGTTGTGGGTATTTCAATTGGGGTGGGGTTAGGCTTTATGGCGAACGGGGCGCTGGGCGCAGCGGCCAGTCGTTTCGGTGGGGAAGCGGTGCATATTTTCCGCTACCCACTCGGGTTCCTCCTCTTCATCGCTGCGTTCTCTGCCATCGTAGGTCTCTTGACCGGTCTTTTTCCTGCACGTCGCGCTGCAAAGATTAACCCTCTTGATGCTATTAGGTACAAATAGCACTGCGCCTCACGTGCCCGGGCGCTCCACGCTCGCTGCGATGTTTCCCCTAAAAGGATACGTGTTCGCTTCGATCCCTTTCCCCTAAAGGGATAAGTGTTCTCTTCGCTCCCTTTCCTTATCCACATCAGCTTCTCTACAATCCACGAGTGGGTGCTACCATGACGACTGTAACTATGTCTCACGTTAGAAACACTATGAAAAGAGTCACCGATGCCTGGGCAGCAATGTTTAGTGGCTTTGATAATGTCCATGCAAACGCGGGCAAAATAACGCTTCTCACGATTGTTGGTAGTTCCGCAGCTATCGCACTCGGCTTCTTTGTGTTTTTTGAAGTGAACGTACCACAGGCGAGTGCGGACGATGTAACTACCTCAGTTACTGTGCTCAACACTCCACCAACATGGACTGTTGTTGCAGAGGAAAGTACCGAATCATCGGCAACAACGCCTACTAACGCAGGAACGACTCTCACTTTTACCGGTACCGGTACAGACTCAAGTAGTGATAACTACTACCTCCTGATCTGCAAAACGAGTGGCGCCCCTACTGCAAACTCTGGTGCTGCGCCGTCATGTAACGGTGGCATAGGTAACCAATGGGCCGTTTCTGCGGCAACCGTGAGTGGTGTAGGTGCAACTGCAGCGACCACAACCATCGAAACATTCCCATTCAATGCGGAGAGTAATGATTGGTACGCATGGATTTGCGACGGAAACGTAGGGTTGCCACGTTGTAACGCAACATTTGAGCAGGGTTCAGGCTCCACCGCGTCGCCATTCATAATTAACCACCCACCCATCTTCTACCTCGTAGCAAATGACGGTCCAGTTGACCCCGGTGATACGGTCACGTGGACATCGACTGCTACAGACACAGACCTGGTTGGAACTGCCGACACACTTCGTCTGTACGTGTGCCGATCCAACGACTTTAACGGAACCTACTGTGGTGCAGGCGGATCGTGGGCAACATCCAGTATTGCGAGCTTCAACCCTGCGACAACAACCACCATCACTATTCCTACTCAGGATCGAAATTACAACGCGTACGTGTACATCGTCGACAACCATGGACTGGTGGCGACTTCAACGTACCAAGGATTTAACTCATCTTTTGACGTCAGTAACGTCACGCCCTCGCTTTCGGCTGCACTCATAAGCCTTGAAGATACAGATGGATCAGGTAACCTCACGCTCCTTACTCCATACGCCACAACAGGGCCATTCAAAGTTCGCTTTACTGCAGTGGATAACAATAGCTGTGTCAACGCATCAGCAGGAAATGAAATTTCATCCGCAATTGCAAACATCTATCGTTCGGGTGTTGGGCAGACGTCATGCGATGCATCTGGAGAGTTTAATTCAAATAGCTGCTACGTGAACGCATCACCAATGTTTAGCGGACACATAAGCTGCACACAAGATGCTGCAACCTGCAGTGGGGCATCAGACACGGATACTACGTGGACGTGTAACTTCAATATGTGGTATAACGCGGACCCTACTGACGCAGCGACGCCATGGACCGCTGAAAACTGGCTCGCGTCCGTACAAATTGGTGATGATGATTTTGCCACCAGTACGCTCACTGAAGGTACTTCGGGAAATGAAATGAATAGCTTCCTGGCAATAAATGCGTATGATGTTGCCACAACGTCAATCCACTACGGTGCTTTGGAGCCTGGGTCAACGACCACCCCGATGACAGTGACCACGGATCTCATGGCAGTGGGCAACATTGGTCTCGATGAAGATTTGTATGGCGAC
>JAGOVW010000051.1 GCA_018060545.1 Minisyncoccota bacterium | reverse complement strand
GTGCCCCCGCTAGGAATCGAACCTAGAATAACGGCTTAGAAGTCCGCAGTTATATCCATTTAACTACAGGGGCAAGTGAGAACCGATAACAAGACACGACTGTTTCTTGTTATCTTCGAACGCTGCATCTGAAAACTTCGTTTACAGGGGCAAGCGAGAACTGGTGGTAAGAATACGACAGATTCTTACCAGCTTCGAGCGCAGCCCCTGAAAGCTTCGCTTACAGGAGCGTGTGCCAATACTAGCGCGGGTTGAGGTGCGCTCCAATAGCGTTACCGCTTCCCTTCTGGTGTGCGTGCGGGCTCCGGTACGGCCACTCCGTTCTTCAGCGCCGCATCAAAGCGTAGGCGTCGCTGTTCGTACAGGTCTACCACGGCCTGAATTTTGTCTCTCGTAAGCGTCTCTTCGCCCGCCTGAACAAGATTGTCGGTATTTGCCGCGTTGCCGCCGAAGAAAAATAGATACCCTCCCGAAAGAAGCCCTGCCCCAATCAGCGTGAAGGTAACCGTGAGCAACACGCGCCAATAAAGCTCTGCAAATTGATGCATGGCACGCGGTTCACGCCGCAATTTCCATAAAGTGATAATGTGCAAAAAGTTTCTCATACTATGCGTCGGTTTGTGCTTCTGGTGATTTTTCTTTAGCTGGTTCGGAAACAGGAGTAAACAGCTGCACACGAACTGTACCTCTCCATGCACCTTCCAACGATTCCAACTGCGCATTCTCAACTATCGAGGGTACTGGGAAATCTTGCAGTAGTGAGAGAAACACGTTCATCGCAACAAACGAACCCTCCATATGCATCGTTACCTGTACCCCTTGGAGCGTTGGGTCTTTCTTGTGTGGCCCTAACGGCGACACTGCTTCGACGCTCATCTGGACACGTGCTTGCCGTGCCGCATCCTCAAGCAACTGCACCAGCGCAACCGCGTCCACACCATCTGCAATAGCCATAAGCCCTGCTCGCTCCTGAGCCGTGTCGCGCAAGAGCGCTCGAACTGATGACAAGTATTTACTCTTACTATCTACATCGCGAGCCTCCCCTTCTAGTCGAACCACTTCATCGGTCAAGACATACGTGTAATTTGCAAACCACAATGACCCTGCCAAAAAGAAGAGCGCTCCCACACAGGCGGTAATGGCGAGAGGTAGTGATGTGGCTAACTGACTCATATACCTTCTTTGTTCTCGGTCACGACCGTCGCAATCTGAAATGAACCGTCTTCAGCACGAGCGAGTGATGTAAGCGGGATGGAGACGCTCGAAAAAAGACCCGTCGTCTGCAGCACGCGCACATACTCTTGCCCCGATTGTCGGCGCGTAGCGCTTCCCGAGAGCGAGAGTGTGGTTTCGTCTGCCTTGTGGGCATAGTGTATGGACGTGAGAGATACACCAAGCGGCGCACTCTTTACTACCGCGCCGATCAGCTCAACCGTACGCGGCTGGCGCGCGATATCTTCGAGTGCAGCGATTCTTTTACGGGCCGCAATGAGTGCGGCGCGATCGGCTTTGTTATTTTCTGCGGCCGTTGCTGCCCCATATCGAGCAGCCTCTGCTGCCGCTGATGCGCGTATGTATGCGGGTAGTAGTGCCAAAGCAATAACGAGTGCAGCAAAAGAAAACGCCCCTGCTGTCGTAATGAGCACCTGCGCAAGCTGCGCTTGTGTGTGTGCTCGATGAAGCGTATCAGTGAGTACATTCGCCATACACGTTATGTCAAAAATTCATGCATGTTAATTTCATAATAGCATGCACTGTTCGTGAAAAATGGTACTACGTGCTTCTAAGCGCGAGTCCGATTGCGGTTGAAAGCCCCAGTGCGTGGTGACGATCTATACTGGGCACATAGTCTTCAAAAGAACAGACGTTCCCCCACACATCTGCGCGCTGCGTACTCGCACGCACTCTACCAGAGATGTACTCGGGCAACCCGCGCAAGTTTGAACTACCACCAGTGAGCAGCACTTGCCGAATAGGCGTTACGCGTTCACCGTGCTCATTACGCTGGGAATCCCAATACTCGTAGTGGCGCTTTATTTCATCCGACAGTGCTGAGGCCGTTCCTGAAATAACCTCGGCCACGGGTGCATCTTGGGTGTGGACCAAACCTTTGTTGTTCTTGTAGTCTTCAGCTTTTTCTTCATCTACTTTCAACTCTTTCATGAGGATGTTCGTAATACTGTCTCCACCCACTTCAACGGTTGACGTAAAAATAGGAACTGAGCCACGCAAGATAGCAATACCGGTGCGCGCTCTCCCGAAATCAACCATCAGGGTTGCTCCCAGTGTCCCGGGTGGAACGATTGCTCGCGCAATTGAACGTGCTTCGATTTCAAGCGACACTAGGCGCACCCGTGCATGCGCAAATGCGGCCGCATACCCCTCAACCACCTCGCGTGAAAATACGGTCACGGCAATTTCTGCCCCAATACCATCAGGATGTGCCTCGATGATGTCGTAGTCGTAGACAGCCTGGGCGGGCTTCAGTGGCACTCGCCCTTCAAACTCGAATTCAATCACGGTGCGTACCTGTGCGCGATCGCGCGCATCCGGCATGTGCATCGTAAATACATATGCCGCCTCTTCAGGAAGCGCCACATGGGCGGCGCGTGGTGCTTTTGCCTCGCTAAATAATTCTGCCAGCCGTTTCCCTAGGATTTCTGGGTTTTGCACTATGCCGTTTACCACTACCCCGCTTTCGAGTGGCCCTTGTGAGAAAGCGCCGATTTCAAATCCTTGAGCCGCCTGCTTGAGCATCAAAACTTTGATTGAGCTGTCTGAAATATCAACACCGCTCGCGCGTGGCAATAGCGAATACGGTGGCGCAAACCATTTCTCTAAAAATGTTTCGTCGTGGCGTACCACATCAGCAGTGAGCGATTGGATTAGGAGCGTACTACTCATGCACACAGTATACCCGCACCCATTGCATGCAACGGGGCTTTTCAACGGATGCAGTCAGTTGCCGCTACTTAATCATCGTGCCCGGCGGCACATCGCGCTCTGTTACCAAAAAAGAAAAATCATTCTCGCCGAACGAGAGTGCAAGTAGCATGCCCTGGCTTTCCACTCCACGAAGCATCTTTGGTGCCAGATTTATCACATATGGAAGCTTCTTCCCCACTATCTCTTCAGGGGTTCGGTATAGCGCAATGCCAGACACAATTGTGCGCACACCAATATCGGCACCAAAATCTACTGTGCATTTCACCAGCTTGTCTGTCTCAGGAACCATCTCGGCCGCAGTGACATGCCCGATGCGAATATCTAGCTTTGCAAAATCATCATACTGAATGAGCTCTTTCATACGGTAAAGAGAGTGAGGCGAATAGAGTTAGAACAGACCTGCGAATGTGGAAGCGAGCCAGCTGGCGATATTTGTAAGAATTGACTGTGCTTGTGCGAGGAAACCTGGATCAGATGCTGGGAGCAAATCCGTTTCTGGGCCATCTGAGAAGGTGCTGACCACGCCTTTTAGATTTGTATTGTTTGTGTTGCTGGTGGTCTTGCCGGTCGTTCCACCTTTCACCAGGTTCGGATCAACGGCAGTGTTGGTGAGGTTGCCATTCTGAGTAACGCCAGTTCCTGTCTTTGTAGAGCCTGTTGTTCCGGTCGTGCCTGTTGTTCCGTCGTTTGTTTTGATCTGAGTAGTTACTGACTCAAGAATGTCTTCTACAGAGGAGTCCGTGTTCTTGCCGACAGTGTTTTCCGTATCGTTATTACCAAATACATTTCTGTACAAATCGCTGAGTGAGTTGCTGAGATCATTTATGCCGCATGAAAGGCGGTCAGCGGTGGTGAGCGCTTTATACTCAGGTGACGTAGTCGCCATCTTCTTTATATCCTGACACTTCTGATCAAGTGGGTTCTTGGGTTCAGTAGGTTTGTCTTCTTTCTTTGGAATCTCAGGCATCTTTGGTGGCTCACCACCCTTTCCGTCTTCTTTCTTTGGATCACACTTCCCATCTGCTTCTTTGGGGCATTTGTTAGGCTCATGTGGCTTTTCTTTTGGCCCCCCTTTGCAGCAGCTGTTGATACCTCCCTGGCTCGTGCCCGATTCCGTACAGTACGTTTTACAATCCGGATCCTGACTACACTGTCCCACCGCACCCACATCCGGGCAGGTCCCCTTTATTTTTGATTTCCATTGCTGCTCGCACTGAGATGCAGGCGTCCCTGCTGCGACACACGCGTCATACTGCCCATCTGCTCCAGCCGCATCAATGAGTCGCGGAACACCGAAAGAAATACCGCCCAGGAGCAATACGCCGACGGTGATTATGAGTGCCTCTTGGGCAAAACCTCGCATGTCGTCCATTGTACCCCTAAGGACCCCTAGGGTCGAGGTGTTCTGTGAACATCTAGAAAGCGCTGCAAAATCAACGCGGCTGCTCGTGCGTCATGCAAATCGTCCTGCTTTTCTTTGCGTGGCGACTGAACCACTCCGCGGACCTCACCCTCTCCCCAACTTATGCGCGCAGCACCGCTGGTCCCCGCTTCAGCAAACCACTCCACAGGCAAACCAAGCTCTTTCTCGAGGCGCGCGCCAAAGGCGCGCGCCGCGTTCGTCACTGTATTTGTAGTGCCATTTCCTGCCAGAGTGTCACCGATCACCACAGTCCCCACTTTTTTCTCTAGAACAATACGAGCTATGAGCTGGATTGCCCCCGCATCCTGAGGAATTACCGCATGCGGGAATGCCATAGAACCCCCTGTATCAGAAAGGGCTATGCCTATCTTTTTAGAGCCGTAGTCAATTCCGAGAAATACCATGTCCCCCAGCATACTCTATATAT
>JAGOVW010000050.1 GCA_018060545.1 Minisyncoccota bacterium | reverse complement strand
TCATGAGTGCAGTTGATTGCATCAGGTATCGCACGAAAGGAGCAACCTCATGCCATGCAGAGCTACCATCTTTGGGACACTGATTCTCCTTCTGTGCAGTTCCACCGTATACGCACAAGAAGCACGCAAGAAGCAGCAGCCACGAAGTGAAGAGCCGTTCATTGTCACGTACGTTTCGTTTTGCAATAACGAGGCAGTCGCAAAAGAACTTGCGGAAGATATAGCGCTCATGCTCACCCAGACGCAGCCAAGAGAGCCTCAAGAACTGCGCTCACATTTGGAAGCGATGGCGACCTCGCACGACTGCATATCACCGCCGAGTTTTACGGGTGCTTTCTTCCACTGGGACAAGCATCGCGAAGACACACGCATTGTGCAGCTGCCAGGCTACCGCGCTGGCGTACGATCGTTGTCGCGCACCGTGGTTGAGGGCCTTCGGTCAACACATCGCCACATGGCAGTCGTTGCAGTGCCGCTTGAAGTTGCCCTGTTGAGCGAACGTAACCGTGGCGCACGCCAAATGCTCGAGTACTTTAAGCATCGCGGCTTGGGAAGCTTTATTGGCCCAAGGCGTTCGAGGCCAAAGCTCGACATTTAAAGAAAGGGCCGCCGCGCATCGCGCTGCGGCCCTTCCCCATGCCCATTAGACGAGAGGCTGATGTTCTATATCTTCCTTCTTCTTCGGTGTAATACCATTTGCTACCAATAGCGCTTCGAAATCAGCACGCTCAATCGTTTCTTTCTCGACGAGTACTTTCGCAATCGAGTTCAATACCGGGCGATACTGCGTGATGATGTCTTCGGCTTTTTTGTATGCACCTTGAATGATGTGCTTTACCTCGCTATCAATCAGCGCAGCCACTTCTTCGGAATGCTCGTTGCCATCTACACCATTGCCGCCAAAGATAGGGCGGCCACCGCCTGATTCAAGTGCCATCGGCCCCACCTTCTGCGACATACCGAAACGGGTCACCATATCTCGTGCGAGCGATGTGAGCACCTGCAAATCGTTGCTGGCACCCGTGGTCAGATCACCAAACACTTCCTTTTCGGCAATGTAGCCACCCAAAGACACCGCAATGTCGTCGAGGAATTCATTTTTCGATTGCATCTTGCGGTCTTCAAACGGCAAATGGAGCGTGTACCCCGCAGCGCGGCCACGAGAGATAATCGAGACTTTGTGTACCGGGTCAGCGTATGGCAAGAGCGACGAGACGAGTGCATGACCCGCTTCGTGGTATGCCGTAATTTCCTTTTCTTTCTTGTTCAGGATATGCGAGCGGCGTTCGGGCCCGAGCATGACTTTTTCGATTGAACGCAAGAGGTCGTACTGGGTTACTTCCGTGCGATCTTCGCGGGCTGCGAGGATGGCACCTTCGTTCATGACATTTGCCAAATCCGCTCCAGAAAATCCTGGTGTGCGCTCTGCAATCACACGCAAATCTACATCAGCATGCAGTGGCTTCTTGCGAGCATGAATGCCCAATATAGCTTCGCGGTCTTCCCTGTCTGGCGGATCAATGGTGACGCGGCGATCAAAGCGGCCTGGGCGCAACAATGCTGGATCCAACACATCCGGGCGGTTTGTGGCAGCCATCACAATCACTTTCTCGCTCGGCTCAAATCCATCGAGCTCTACCAAGATTTGGTTCAAGGTTTGTTCGCGCTCGTCGTTTCCACCACCAATCCCGGTGCCACGCACGCGGCCCACTGCATCGATTTCATCGATAAACACGATTGATGGTGCAGTGTTCTTGGCCATCTTGAACAAATCGCGTACACGCGACGCACCCACACCTACAAACATCTCCACGAACTCAGAGCCCGAGATTGAAAAGAATGGCACCCCTGCTTCACCAGCAACCGCACGCGCCAAGAGTGTCTTTCCCGTGCCCGGTGAACCCATGAGCATCACGCCTTTTGGAATGCGTGCGCCGATGGCGAGAAACTTCTTTGGACTCTTGAGGAAATCCACAATTTCAGTGAGCTCTTCCTTTGCTTCTTTTGCACCCGCCACATCTTTGAAGGTGATTTGCTGTGCCGCGTCTTCCGGTGCGGTGATACGTGCGCGCGATTGCCCAAAGGTGAACGCCTGCATACCTGCACCTTTTACTTGGCGCGTGAGAAACCAGACCAATCCAAACAGGAGGAGAATAGGAAGCAAAATCGGAAGCAGCGTGAGTGCCCAGAACTTCACGCCTGTTTCGTCTTTTACGTCAATTGATACCGCCGCGAGCTTGTCGGGCGTAACGCCGTAGAATGAAAGCGTTTCTGTCAGTCCCGCTTCTGCTTCTTTGCGTGACTTCTTTACCGTCTCGTCTTTGTAGGTAGCCTCGATAGCATCACCACGCACAATGATGGTGGTTACCGTACCCTGCACCAAATCCTGCGCCAACGTAGAAAGCGGCACTTCTTCTTGCTTCTCCTTCATCTGTTCGCTCATGTAGCCATAGCCACCCATGAGGACCGCAAGCACCAATACGGTGATGCCCGCTTGAATCCAAAAATTGGGCACGCCGTCATCCGGCTTCTTTGGGCTTGGCTGCACCTCGCCCTCTGTCTCACGCGGCTCACTTTCGGGGTTTTTATTCATCTGGCGATTATATGTTTTTCTGACCGTTTAGCCAAGGAAATAGAAGAGCCGGGCGCAAGCGCCCGGCTCTATGACTTTCACCCCACCATTCGCGCAGCATGTGCGACGAATGGTGCCTCCCCTGCCCACAGCTGCAGCTCATTCCCACACGCATCGGCAAGCTCGAGCGCAATCACGGTAAAGATGGAAGCACTCGTTGCGCGCGCAAGGTATACGTCTTCATCTTCACGCGACAGCGGGGCCGACACCTTCAGCACCACGTCGTTCTCACGTGCGAAGAGGTGCGACCCCTGGCCAAACACATGGCCCGCGAGCGCTCTCTCCATACGCATCACCACGGCGAGCCCGAGCATGAGCTCCGTCCCATTGTGGGTAATGTCGAGAACAGGCGGGTTGCCCGCAGCACGCATCGCCTGCAACAGGCGCGAAAGCACCCGCGCATTCTCGAGTGCAAAGACGAAACGCGCATGTGGGCTCGCTGCGCGATCACCCGCAATTAGGCGCGCGGCGCTCAAGGGAACGCGAGGCGAGATGACCGGACGATCTGCTTTTAATGACAGCGTGTACATGGCCACTCCTTGACTGGTTTTTACCGCAGGAATATTCCAACGAAAATCAATGCTTGTCAATACTCTCTAAAAAAGCTACGATTCCCCCATGGCTTTGATTCGCCACAAAAAAGCACATCTGGAATATGAAATCTTGGAAACCCTCCAGGCGGGTTTGGAATTGCTCGGGACCGAAGTGAAATCTTTGCGAGCTGGGCGCGGAAAGCTGGAAGGAGCCCGCGTGGTGGTGCGCGGTGGTGAGGCATTTCTGATCGGTGCAAACATCCCCGCATGGCAGGCCGTAAACGCACCTGAATACGACCCTACCCGTCCACGCCGCCTCCTCCTAAACACCAAGGAGTTGGGCCATATTGCAGCGGTAGAGGGTGCTCAAGGCTTGACAATAGTGCCAATTTCAGTGTATAATAAGGGCAGAGTTTTGAAGGCAGATATCGCGATTGTTCGTGGCAAAAAGAAGCACGACAAACGCCAAGATATAAAGAAGCGCGATGAAGATCGCCGCCTTCGACGCAAAGAATTTTAAAACGCATATTTGAAGGTGACACGTCTACAGCAACGAAAGGAAATGGCGTGACGGAACCGAACCATGACGATATTCCGGTGGAGAAATCCGACTGGAAGAAAATTGAGGACGGGACCTTTGACGGTCTCCGACTAGTCCTCACGTGGGGATGCTTTGCTGTGATGGCCGTTTTGGCGCTCATGGCACTCACCGGGAACCTGAACCAGTGACACCAGATTCCGAGGACTGCACACGTTTGTGCGGCCTCGGGGTCACCTTCAAGCATACGTTACAGATCTTTAAAACATACGAATGTTCGAGGGTGCAGGGGGAACCAGTAGCCAGTAAAGGAGCCCTAAGTGTCAAAGGAATACCAAGACTGGGTAGCACGAGGAAGACCGGCGGACGAAACGGACCCCGCAAAGGTCCGAAAGTTCGAGAAAGCTCTCGGGAGTGACGGCAATGCAGCCGGCGCCTTCCGTAGAGCAGACAAGGACCGTCCGGACGGCGTCCCGCAACCGGTGGAAACACCAAGCGTCGACGACCTTCCTCCCTACACAGAAGGCCCGATGACCTAGCACCACGGGGCGAAGCGATGCGATGCACCGCTTCGCCCTCACCCTCGAGCATTCGTACACATACAGACTCTTGAGGGTAGATTGCAACAAGGGGAAATAACAATGCGCGACCCTATGCCCGGCGCTGGCGCCGTTGGTCTATTCTTCTCTACCGTCTGGAACAAGATTCTCGTACCGGCATGTGTGATGATGATTATTGCCGGAGTCACTGCATGGTTCGTGTATCGCATCACGCGAAATGAGCGAGCTGCGCAGGTGGCGGGAGTCGGCGCACTGGTTGCCGGCTACACAGGATTCTTCTTCCTGAAATAACGGGGGCGAGGCGATGCAATGCATCATGCCTCGCCTCTACCCTCAAGCGTCTGTACAAACCACGATTCGCAAGTGCGAAGTAACCGGAGACAGAAAGATGAAAGCTCTGCTGTTCTATGCACTACTCGGCGTGACGACCATCCTCGGCCTTCTCTCCTGCGTGGAAGCTGGCCAGATAGTGAGGGTACTCGTCGGCTGAGCCCTTGGGCCGAATCGCGCGCGCATTGCGCACGATTCGGCCCCACTTGCG
>JAGOVW010000016.1 GCA_018060545.1 Minisyncoccota bacterium | reverse complement strand
CCTCACAGCCTAGCATGCCGATGCGTAGCACGTGCTACTCCTCGTGCACACCACCACATAGTAGGCCCCGTCGCTTATGCAACGGGGCCATCTCACTACTCTCTAGACACACGCTCAACAGACTTCAAACGATCGGTGAGCGACGCACCCTGCTTTTCGGCAGCAAGTCCGGTCGGCACCATGGAAGCCTCGGTGATGATTCTTCGCACTGCGCGGGTCACCATGTCCACTACCATCTCGTGTGTTACCACTTTCTGAGTACGGATAACGGCGACCCACACACCAGCCTGCCTGCCCGCATCACGTTCGTTAGGATTTCCCGCAAAGATAGCCTGCGATTTCACATACTCCTCGGCCATACGCCGCAAGAGCGGTATGTAATCTCGATGTACCTCGCGCAGAGGCACCATCTTGCCGTCAAACGTTCCCGCACGTAGCTCACGCAAATCACTGGGATTTGCCTTGATGATTCGTGGCATTATGATGCCGTCTTCACCTGCTGCGCTCGTAAGTAGTACTGCGGTCTCATCAACGTAATAGGCATCATGGCGCCCAAACAGTGCAGACTGTGTTGCTGCAGGGTCGGGCCCCGTCACATATGTACACACGCGTTCCATGGCATCGTAATGCTCGCTGCCGGGAGCAAGGAGTGGCTGCCCAGATGTGCGTCGTGTTACCGCTTTGCGAACAGCATGCTCCAGGTGCGGATTCCCAAATACAGCATGCAGCGTTGGAAGTTGGTTGAGTGTTTCGATAGCAAATTCTATTCTTCCATCACTCCGTGCTTTGAAGATGGCACTTTCCACGACTAAGTTGTCGCGATCGATGTGATTTCGCCTATCGCGCCACCCTTTTGCTCGCCCGTACAAGAACGACAGCGTGCCGACAAGGCTACACAAACTCACCGCTATGGCGATAAAGATGCGCCATTCTTCTTTCGTGATCCCCTGCAGGGTCGTCACGATTTTAGTGATCCATTCCACGATACATCTCCGTATGAAGCTAGCCCGCGCAACTATGCCACTTTTGAGGTTTTATGCCTAGCCCACGCGCACATCGCCAATATTTGACAGTTTCTCCATTCGTATGTACTATAAATTTTAGTACCAACAATGGAAGGAACATGTTCGCATGTGGCAAGACTTCAAAAAAAGCTTCGCCCAGCACTTGGGGCGTTACCTCGCCATCGGCCTCATCGCGCTCGTGCTCGGTGTGGGTGGTGTCCTCGGCGCAAAGTGGTACTGGCAGTCTCAGAAAGATGCCATTACCGCGAGCACGAAAGCGAAAGTCGACGCAGCGAGGAAAGCAGCTGACACCGCGATTGAGAAAACGAAAGATGCTGCAGGCGCGGCGGCAAACAGAGTGAAAGACGCCGCACAGGATGCGGCAGACATCGCTCGCGAAAAAGCGAAGCGCGCTGCAGAACGCACTCGCGATTGGCGTGAGTCTGTTTTTGGAAGTCGCGACGCCGCGAAAGAACCAGCGAAGCAATAACTGAACATCATTGAGGGCGGCTCGCTATGCGAGCCGCCCTTCCCTATTCTCCACCTCAAACAAGAAGCGGCCCCACGCATGGTGGGGCCGCTGAAAGAACAACACGCAGAGCACTGCATCACGATGGGCGCAGTGAACCGGCGATAACATAGATCTTATGAAAGAGTGGCAGACCTTCGCGGCGCCGCTCTTCTGCTTCACGTGCGTTCACGCGCACCGTAGCCTCGACGTCCGTAAAGAATTCGAAGTTCGGATTGCCTGCTCGTTCGAGCTGCGCTAACGGCAAGAGCGATGTCTCGGCGTGTTGCGCAACCACTTCTTCGTGCAAGACCTGCGGCGCATAGCCACAGGATTGAAACATGGCGAACAGTCTGTCGATGCCCGGACGACCTCCCAAATTTAGGATGGTAGTCCCTTCGGGCGTCAACACGCCACGCGCCTGTTTCAATAGCGCTTCGTTGAGGCCGAGTCCGCAACAGTGCAGAGTCGACTCATCGTAACGCTTCGGATCATAATAGTGTGCGACCTCGTCTTCGGTGGATTTCAACAGTGTCGTTGCCGGCACCTGCGGAATGCACGCAAACACGATGTCAACAGTGGGTGTTTTCCACCCCGGTGCGGGCTTGACCAAATCCCAGCTGCCAAACAGTGGCCGAAACTGAGTTTTGGGAAGCCCGGCGGCAGAAATGTTTTGCCGCGCCAGCGGCACACAACGCGCATCGTAGTCGGAGAAGTAGAACGTCGCGTGCGGCGCCTGCTTTGCCAACTTGATGAGGTTGATGCCGGTCCCGACACCGACTTCCCACACTTTTTTGCTGCCCCATTCTTCACTTTGAGGAATGAGCCCTCTCAGGAAGGCGTCGCTCCAGCCATCGGGCTTGAAAGCCCATGCCGGTACCTCGACGTCGTCGCTGAGCTCTGTAACGGTCGTTTTCTGATGCACTTGTGCCATGCAGACCCTCGATCGTGTTTCCTTCCGGATCCTGCGACCCGGATTGATGGTATATACCATGCCCCTTGGGGCACTGCCAGCGTTGTGCACATAATATCTGGCCTGGTGGCCCAAACCTCGCGAAAATCACCCCCTTGTGCTACGGTGCCCCCAGTTACCACAAAAGAGAGGAAGGCCAATGTCAGTTGACCACATAAGTATCCGCCCGAAGGCGGAGCCGCACCATTTCTGCCACGCCTGTGGCAAGCCGTATCCGCCCAAGCATGCAGGGCAACAAGAAATGCCGTGTGAGCATTGCTCTACAGTGAGCTACCTCAACCCGACGCCCGTGGCAAATCTGATAGTTCCCTACCAGAAAGGTATTTTTCTGCAGAGACGTGGCATCGAGCCACGACGTGGCCTCTGGGCGCTCCCTGGAGGGTACGTGCATCAGGGCGAGCAGTGGCGAGATGCCGCTGCACGAGAGACCTGGGAAGAAATTCAGGTACAGGTGCCCGACCCTCACACGTCAATCGTGGAGTTCGCGACAGAGAGCACACCCAACGGGACGCAGATTCTCCTCTTTGGCATCGTGCGCCCGCGCGTGATCTCCCGGGTGCGCGACTTCGTCCCATCCGCAGAAGCTACTGAGCGAATGGTGATGCAGCGCAGCGATTTCCACGTAATGAAGGATGAACTCGCCTTCCCCCTTCATGCAATAATGATTGCAAAATTCTTCTCGTCTTGACCCCACTCAAGGCAGTAGGCATATTGCCCCGGCACGACGTGCCGGGGCAATTCTTATGCGATGAGACACACATGGTACAGTTTCTGCATATGCCCATGCGAGCCGTGATGGTAATACTTTCTCTCTCAGTGGTGTGCCTCTTGATGCTTGCGGCCTACACGCTCTTCCATCTTGATACCGAATCAGCAGGCATACCTACTGATATTGGCCCATCAGAAGTTCTCATTGACCCAACGCAGCACACGCTTGATGAGGCGGGCGCACGTGCGCGCATGGCAGGCAACTGGCAAGACACGTCATCTGAGACACGTCGCCGCGAGTTTAGAGTGGATGGCACAGTAGTTGATACATATACCCCTGAATCTTCCCGCGTCGGCCAATGGAAACTTTTCTCCAGCGCTACAGAAAACCCACTGCGCGTTCCCCTTGAAGAAGGGGCGATATATATGGAAACAGTGTACCCACCAGAGGATGCGCAGTACACAAAAGTACTCACACTCACTGAGGCCGATTTTGAAATCATCGAACTTTCAAGTGGCACGGTAACTCACTTCATTCGGATACCGTAAACAAACTCTCGAATCTACTCTCTTGTCGCTCATCAATGATGATGGTCGGTTTCACTCGAGCTATTTCCCGGGCTCGCTCGGCAAGTGGCGCATCTTTATGCACAAAGGTCACCTGATACCCATATGTCTGTAACCACTCAACAACACTGTGTTCTATCATAGAGTCCCCTACGAAGAGCAGGCGCTCGCTACACGGTTGTTCTAACTTTCCCACGACACTGAAAAATGCAGCCGTTTCACTCACCCATGGCCCAAGTGCTAACTGGTCGGCTGTAGTCTCGGGCGCCTCGCCCATGCGTACCGAAAACGCTGTGGCAGGCAGTGGCTTAACACATGCATGTGTTGCGTTCAGTTCTTGCAGTAGTGTGTTCATACCGAGAAACGCTCCCACGCTGTTCCAGTGAGAATCAAATTGATAATAGATAGTGCTCGTCGGCAAACTCAATTCAGGGATTGCGTGCAGCACACGGGCGCGCAGCATGTCTTTTGTGTGGACAAATAGTCCGGGAAGCTGCGGCTCAGCTACGCTCAGCAATTGGTCGTACCTGTTGAACGATGTGCTTGCCAACCCCTCTGGCCAGTAAGACGTATACACACCGTCTGACGTGGGCACCACCATCACCCGGTAGTCGATACCCTGCGACGCAAACGCAGCTCGTCGTTCTTTGAGTAGCGAAATATGCGAAGCAATGATCTCGCTGCTCATACCTTTCTGGCGTGCGATGTCATCAGGGGACCCCAGGAAGAGCCACCCTTCCTTCCCGACGGTAACGCGGCGCGTCGGAGTGGCTCCCAAAAAGACCACGCGCACCACGTTTTGCGCAAAAATGAGTGGGGCGCGAAATCCAAAATGGTCGGCAAGATATGCATCGAGACTCGTTGTGTACGCGGTGCTTGACGCGATCGCCAAGAGTTGAGGAAACGGAGCAAGGGCCCTGTTTTCTTTTATGGGCACCCAATTCCCCACGCCGCCTACAAGACCAACGAATGGCAACATGAGCAGTACCATGAAGGCAACGCTCGTGATGATGTGTACGCGCGAGGTCATACTAGAATCGGTAGTAAATAAAAGGGTTGTAACTTCCGTCCGCAAGCATCATGGCGCACAAGAGCAGTATTGAAATCATGCAGAGTATCCGCGCATATGGATGACTCAGGAGTGGCACTTTTTTGGATGCACGCGTTAGTAGTGGTGCCATACCCAGAATGGCACAGAGTAACGCAATGACGGTAATCGAATCGATGGGTAGTGGCACTGGTGGCACAGCGCTTGTGACCAATCCAGCCATCGTACCCACATACTGCAGCGCATGCGGCACAGAATCGGCACGAAAGAACACCCAGCCGACCAACACTACCAACGTCACGTATAGGTGTCGGACCCAACGTGGCGGCACTGCACGACTCTGGGAAGCGAACCGCTCAAAGACGAGAAACATCCCGTGCCATAAACCCCACAGCACAAACACCCACCCTGCCCCGTGCCACAGGCCAACAAGTAGAAAGACCATCAGGATATTTCGCGTCGTCTGACCTGTTCCATGAAAACTCCCACCGAGTGGTATGTACACGTAGTCTCGAAACCACGCAGAAAGTGAGATGTGCCAGCGCCGCCAAAAATCTTGCACACTCTGCGCGGTATAGGGATAGTTAAAGTTTTCTGGAAGTGAGAAGCCAAACATCTTTCCAATCCCTACCGCCATATCACTGTATCCAGAAAAGTCGTAATAGATCTGAAACGCGTACGCAATAATACCTATCCACGCAATCGCCGCGTTTCCTCCCTGCATCGCAAATGCCGCATCCGCTACGGGAGCGAGTGAGTTCGCAATGAGTACTTTTTTACCTAGACCAATAGTAAATCGCCACGCGCCTTCGGCGAAAAGCGACCACTGTTCCACTCGTCCTCGGAATTGATGGGCAATATCTTTGTAGCGCACAATCGGCCCTGCAATGAGTTGTGGAAAGAGGAAAATGTAGAGCAAGAGATCCGTGAAATGCTGCTGCGGTTGAGTGTCCTTGCGGTACACGTCCACGAGGTAAGAAAGCGAATGAAAGGTGAAAAAGGAAATACCGAGTGGCAACACGAGCGACGCCAAACCAGGGAATAGGTGCGCCACGCCAAGAGATTCTGCAAAAAACATTGCGTACTTGTACACGAGGAGTGGCACCAGGTTCACGCATACCCCCAATCCAAGCGCGTAGCGCGCAGCAAGCGGCCGAGCACGATACAGGTAGCGTGCAAGAAAGTAGTTTATGGTGGCGGTGCCGAGAAACAGCAGAAGAAATACACCACCCTCCCACACATAAAACATGAGACTTGCCACCAGGAGAAATAGATTGCGAAATCCCTTAGGGAGTGCGAAATACCCAAGAATGGTCAACGGCAGAAAAAAGAACAGGAAGGTAATGCTGGCAAACGACATGGCTGCATTCTACACACCTACCCACGGCGTGCTACCATCGCCGCATGCAACTCCGCACTCTCCTGCTCGCTGTTCAAGCGGTAGTCATTTGCGCTCTTGTTGGGGTACTGGGCTACCGCCTCTTCATGCATCGTGCGGTACCTGGCTCACTCCCTCAAGGATTCGCACAACACACGGAAGGGAGCATCTACAGTACCTATTTCGAGCCACAAGCATCCACCACCATGGACAACAAGCCGCAGTGGGCAGAGAAACCAAGTCGCAATACGATCAATCACGATACGCTGAACGACCGCTTCGACTACACTGTCGAAAAACCAGCCGACGTGTTTCGTATTGCCGTCTTGGGTGATTCGTTCGCGTATGGGCTCTACGTTGATACCGACAAGAATTTTGCCGAACTCTTGGAAGAAAAGTTTGCAAACAATGCCCAGTGCACGAAACGTATTGAGATTCTAAATTTTGGCGTCCCAGCGTACGACATAGAATTTGCGGCAGAACGCTACCGACTCCGCGCTGCAAAGTACCACCCCGACGCGGTATTATGGTTTACCGAAGCAGGTGATTTTCAACAGGTGAATGATGTGTTCCAACCCATTCTGCGCAAACATGCAGCCGCTGCAGCTCCTGGTGTCCCGTTTGATTTCTTCAACATGCCTGGCGATGTGCTTAATACCATCTGGCCACTGGCGCGCGAAGAAGCGCGAGCACTTATGACAACAGATGAGATGCTTGAGCGAGAAATGGCAGCACTCGAAAAATTTCGCTCAGATTTCGATGGTTCTTTACTCCTGTTTTCCATTCCCCCCGCCATGCAAGGATTCAATGTGCGCAGCGCGCTGACTGATTTTGCTGCTACTACGGCGAGCACCACAGTGATACTCGACGTCGTCACGCCATGGGACACTACCCTGCAGGTACTTCCGGATGATCCACATCCGAACGAGCTCGGGAGTCAGAAGATTGCTGCGGCTCTATACGAAACATTAGTTCAAGGAGCGTTCGCGCCCTGCACACGCTAGAGAGTGTCCTTGTAAAAGAGAGTGTCGCCCACAAGCAGATAATCAATCGGCTGCTCTTTGAATACAGCAAGTGCTTGCTCGAGGTTTTCAACGAGTGGTTCACCCCGGCGATTGAAACTGGTGTTCAGAAGGGCAGCGATGCCCGTACTTTTCTCGAAAGCTACCAGTATGTCTGACACATCTCCGTGGTTGCGGTGCACCGTTTGCACGCGGCAGCTCCCATCAACATGCACTATGTTTGGTATGCGCGCCTCGTTAATGGCAGGAAGACACACATTCATATAGGGGTACTCACGCACACCGTGCGGCAGCTGCACGTATGCATGGAGCTGGTCGTGCAAGAACATTCCTCCGAATGGTCGAAATGATTCTCGCGATTTTATCGTGTGCAGTTTTTTGAATGCTTCAGGGTGCCCTGGATGTGCCAGAAGCGATCGATTCCCGAGTGCGCGTGGGCCAAATTCCATCTTCCCCGACACGCGAGCTATCACTTTTCCCTCCGCAAGAAGTGCAGCGACTCGTGGCGCCACTTCTGACGGTATGAGCTTCTGGTATGGGATGCCTGATGCTTGGGCAACAGCATCTACCTCGTGATCGTGGCTCGTACCGATGCACAGGTTGAGCGGCGAGGTTCTTACACGAACAGGTGCCGACGACTGATGATACACATACGCTGCGGCGCCATATGCTGCACCCGAATCCCCCGCCGCACCAAACACGTGTAAAGCGCTAAACGGCCCTTGGGCCAGGACTCCATTGGCCACTGCGTTAAGTGCCACCCCGCCAGCAAGACAGAGGTGGGCACTCGGTATCTCATGATGTGCCCTTTTCACGAGGGCCGTCATCACATCTTCGGTCATCTGCTGCAATGCATACGCAATGGCAATATGCCTCGGTGTCAGCGTGGAGCCAGGCATGCGTGGTTCACCCAAAAGTTCCTCAAGCTTCCCACTCCACATGCGCCCACCTGCCCGAAAACTAAAGTACTTCATGACAAGTGCGAAACTTCCGTCTTCTCGTTGCTCCACGAGTGGTGAAAGATTGACCGTTACATCGGTAGGCAACGCAGCGAGTGCCATCACTTTATATTCCTCGTCGTTCACGCGAAATCCTAAAAACGCTGTGATGGTTGAATACAGGAGCCCGAGCGAATGAGGGTAATTGAGTGCTGCCTTCTGTATCAGACCATTATCCGTGGCATGCCAGAGACTTGTCGTCTCGTACTCTCCAACTCCGTCCACTACCACCACTGCAGCATTCGGGAACGGTGAGGAATAGAAGGCGGCAGCAGCATGCGATAAGTGATGCGGTACGTACTGCACGACGCCGGTGTACCCAAGTGCTTCAAGCGATTTCTCTATATCAAGCCGTTCAGAGAGCCACTCCGGCATAGTGCGCACAAATGCCAAAAAAGAGCGCGGGTAGGTGCGGGTAAAATCTTCGAGTACACGCTCGAATTTTCGTAGAGGCTTTTCGTAAAAGCACACCTCGTGTAGATCAGCTGCCGTAATACCTACTTCCTTGAAACACGCCTCAAGGGCGTGCTTGGGAAAACGATTATCGTGTTTAACGCGACTAAAACGCTCTTCTTCGGCTGCGAAAATGAGCTCACCGTCTCGTAGGAGGGCGACGGCACTATCATGGAAAAAGCAGGAGATGCCGAGCGTGTACATAGCTAGTGTAGTGAGGTGAGCGAGCTTCCCTTCCTGGGCATTTCCCAACCTTGTGGCGAACGCACCCACAGGCGTACCGCTAACAACATGAGAGCCGCAAGACCGACGCCGAAGACGTACGTACACGTGAGGATGATGAGCGCAGGAAGCTCACTGAGCGTGACGAGGAGTGGATGCTTCATGCACTAAATAATAGGGTACAGAAATAGCGGCACCGGCGACACTGCCGCTGCCACGATGACCAACCCAGCAATAACTAAGAGAAGGATGATGGGCAGTAACCACGGTTGATCCGTCCCGCGAATAAGTGCCCACAGACGAGAAATGACACGGAATCGCATGCATCAAGTCTATACAAATACCTCGTTACTGCAACGAGGCGCTCTCGACTCCCATGCAGGCTGCCAGATCACTCCCTGAGATATCGGCACACACGTCTGCCCATGGGCGCACATGCGGGTACGTATTCTTTGCTGCACTATAGCTTTCGTATATCCCGTGGAGTGCTGCGAGGCGCTGGGCGGTAGGCACCGTTGCCATAAAAAGACGGATGTCATCTTCTCGATCTTCATCGTATGCTTTGCGCGTTTCAAGTGCTGCAAGAATGTTGGCACACACATCGCGTTCTGTATCACGGACACTTGCGGCAATACAATCCTTCAGACCTTGGAGCGGATTGCCCACATCGTTGTAACGCTGCGAGAGCTGTGTTTGACACGCGAACTGAAACTTCTCATCGAGCGTGCGGCAGTAGATAAATGAGTTCTTTGGATCCACTTCAGGAAATGGATTACTCGCCGCTGACATGCCTGCAATATAGTCACTGAGCTGGCTAAATACCCCGCGATAGCATCCGCGCATATCTTCTTCCGGGCCGCCAGCGAGTGAATCACAGAAAGCCAGCGCCTTGGGCACATCCTGAGTCCACTCGAGTGCAGCGTGCCCCACACCGTGGAAGCATGGCCCATTCGCAATCCCCCACGCGCGCGCCTGCACGCACATATCCCAAAGCCGCACTCTGGCATCTTGCCCACTTTCAACAATTTCTGCTTCTATCCCATGCAGATACCCACCCAGGCACGCCTTAACTTCTGAAGTGACAGCGAGTGCCTCGCTATGCTCGAGCGAGAATGCTAATGCGGCATGGCCAACATTGTGTAGCAGCAGGTGGCATTCACCACTTGAGATGAGGCGCTCTTTCGTGGCGGCAAATACTGCTTCAATCGCATACGCTGCTCCCTGCGTTTCGGTGAGCTCCGGTAGTGATTCTTGAAATGCCTGGATTGGACTTTCCGTTTTCCCTAATCGCAAACCAACTGTAGAGGCCGTTTCTGTACGAAAAGAGCTCCACCACGCACCCGCACCTATCACGCAACCTATGAGTACACCAAGGATGATGTGCCGCCGTGTCATGACTGCATTGTATGAAAAAATATGTCCACCTCCTAGGCAGGTGGACTGGGGTGCATGGGTGCTAAAAAGTGAGGGGCGAGCTCTAGGCTCGCCCCTCGTAGGCACCGTTGGTCACTTCGCGCGACGCTGCTTCTGTGCCCGCGGTTTCACCCGATAGTGCTGGCCGAGCTTTTCGCCGGCCTTCAGATCGGGGGCCACCTCGTTACGCTGCTGCGCGGCATTCCGATTGATGAGTGTCAACCGATATCCGACTGCCGCAGCGATGCGGATGACCGTGGTCATGTAGGGCTGACTTGAGCCCAACACGAACCTCTCGACCGTCTTCGGGCTTACCCGCGCTTCACGGGCAACGTCGCTGAAATCGACCTCGAACTTTCGCTCGAGAAGCCACGCATTCCACATGCGGGCTCGGAACGTCTCGATTTCCGCAAGCATCGCCTTCTCATCCGGATTCTCCGGATCACGTAGTTGCGGCTTGCGAGCCACAATACGTTTTGGCCTTTTGGCCATTCGTACGCTCCTTCCATTAGAGACTTCACTGAAGGTTCAAGACCTTCCGCATTGAATTATACCACTTTTACATTATAAATCAAGTACTTCAACCTGTCGGTTAAAACGGCTTACCTAAAGCCACTTTCCTGTCAGAGCAGCATGTGGTAGCGTCGCCTCAGTTGTTCCTTACCAAAAGGAGTTCTGTGATGCAATTGATCGCCAGCAACGATGCAGGTAACGCTGAAGCAACACTCGACGCAACACCATTCGACTGGGAAACCGCCACGAAGCGTCTCCGCACGCAGCTTTCGCGGGACGTGTATGAGGCCTGGTTCCTTTCCCTGAAATTCGAAACATATGATCGAGCTAGTGGGATCGTTACTGTCTCTGTTGCTACACCTTTTCTGCGACGTTGGTTGACTGCGCACCATGAAGATGTGCTCGTCCGTTCTGCAATAGATGCGGGCAACTCGACGCATCCCGTTCGTGACGTGCGCATTCAGAGCAGAGAAGAAGTGAGACAGTTCGCTACGCCCAAGAAACACCAACCCGTGGCGACTCCAAAAGCGATGGGCACTCGTGTGGGACAAACCCTCACGCCTCAGGCAGTGTCTGCACCTCGGCATACCATGAGCTTTGGGCTACATCCCGATTTCACGTTTGCCACATTCCGCCTGACAGAGCAGCATCGCTTGGCGTACACGGTAGTGCAGTATTTGTTGGCACAACGCAACTGCAACGAACGACCACTGCCCGCATACCTACATGGCATGTCGGGTGCCGGCAAAACACACCTCCTTCATGCTTTTGCACGTCAGTGCATGCAGCAAGGTCGCGTGGTGCAGTTTTGGTCTGCAGCTACAGCCGATGCATGTTCTATTACTGCTCCTGAGAATGATGGTGACCGCGTACTCGTTATAGACAATATCGACTACGGGAATCATCATCACACCGAGCTCGAGTCAATCCTCGAACGAGCGTGGGCACACAACGATCAGGTAATCATCACAGGGTCACTCCCTATTGGAGACCTGCGTCGAGTACCTGAGCGTGTACGTAACCGTCTCACTGCAGGCCTTGTTGCACCCATCGCCCCTTTTGATGACGCAACCAAGCAGGCAGTGCTTGCCTCTCTGAGTGACAGGATGCGCCTGAGAAATGAGCGCTTTGTGGTGCCGCCCTCGGTTTTCGAGAGCGCCGCTGCACATCTCCCACCACACGGGCATGCGCTCGAGGGTTTTGTCATGCGGCTGTTCGCCCATCACATGGCCTCCGGCACACTGCCAAACAAAGACGAGCTCGCCGCGTTGGTTGCTGCGTTGACCGCGGAGCGTACTTTTGTACGCGTACAGATTACTGATGTGCAGCGTTGTGTATGCCACCACTTCTGCATTTCGAAACAGGATCTCATATCCCAACGTCGGCACCGCATGGTAACGCTTCCCCGACAGGTGGCGATGTATCTCTGCAAGCAGCTTACAGGCAACTCAATGCCTGAAATCGGCAGACGCTTCGGAAACAGGGACCACACAACAGTGCTCCACGCGGTCCGCAAGATTGAAAAAGTGCGCAAGGAAGATACCTCGTTCTCCGAACTGGTGGACGAGCTCAAGAGACGAATTCGCCCAGATCATGAGGAATAAAACCTCGAGGGTCATGCAAAAGGCGCAGCACAGAGTGCTGCGCCTTTCACTTTGCACGAAACCTTATGAAAGGTGCTTCGAGACAAGCTTGGTCATTTCGAACATGTTGACCATAGCCTTGCCACCAAACACTTTCTTCAAGGCATCATCAGCGTTGATGTTGCGCTTGTTCTTAGTGTCCTGGAGTCCGTTCTTCTTGATGTATGCCCAAAGACCCTTTACCACCTCTGAACGAGGCTTAGGACCCTTCCCAACGACTGCTTCAAGCTCTGCGCTCAAAGTCATTGGCTTCATAAATGCTGAGTTTGCTTTCTTTGCTGCTGCCATACGCACGACTTTTATGATTACTTGGTAGTGGGCGCAGTATACCACCCCTCTTTGGGTGCGCGAGGGGGTGCCTGGGAGAACTTCGTGGGGCTGAGGCCGCCCCCAGAGGGGGCGGCCCAGAAACCCACCCACCCCTCGCCCTCGGTTACAATATGCCCATGGCACGAAAGCGACACTTCGACCTCTCACCCGAAGAAACGACTCTGTGGAAAGAGCTTCGTACACCCATAGCGATTCAAGACTATCTTGAAACACTTTCCATTAATTTCGAGAAGCGCGGCGATACTCACTATTCACCACGTACGGTGATGCAAAAGCAGACGGCCCACTGTATTGAGGGGGCACTCTTGGCCGCAGCTATCCTCGACTTCCATGGTGAACGGCCACTCCTGATGGATTTCACCACTAAAAAGAAAGACGAAGACCACGTGGTGGCGTTGTACAAAGTGAACGGCTTCTGGGGTGCCATATCGAAAACGAACCATCCCATTCTGCGATTCCGCGACCCTATCTACAAAACACTGCGCGAACTCGCCCTCTCCTTCGCGCACGAGTACTTTATGTTTGAAGATGGCGAAAAAACGCTCGTCTCCTACTCTCGCCCTCTAAACATGCGCCGTTTTGGGACAAAGTGGATCACTACCGGCGACGATTTATTTTGGGTGGATGCCGCGCTTGATGGCAGTAAGCACTACCCTATCGTGCCCGAAGCAAACCGTAGCCACCTACGAAAGGCAACCGCCTTTGAACGCAAGGCAATGGCGCAGCGCGAATGGGAAAAGCGATAACTCTAGCGTTAATTGCTCTTTTTGATAACAACCTGCCGCCCGCGACCCTGTCGCGGGCGGCTCACTATTTTATAAAGGTCGGTCCTTTATAGAAAAGGTAGACAATATAACTGATAAGTTGTCTAAACCAGTGTCAACCAATAGCTCTCTGTCTCTTGCTATAGTGATACGTATGCGCACCATCCTCATCATCGCTCCTTTAGTCATTATCGTCATCGCTACTGGCGTTTACCACTGGCATCAAGAACGCAAGAGCAATACCAAACCACGGAGCACCGACACTGCAGTGCTCACACAAAAAGGCCTCGCTGTTGCCACCTTTGCGGGAGGCTGCTTTTGGTGCACAGAAAGTGATTTTGAGAAAACTATGGGCGTGGTTGATGCGGTGAGCGGCTATACAGGTGGCAATGTGGATAATCCCACCTACCACCAAGTATCTGCGGGTGAGACGGGGCACCGCGAAGCAGTGCAGGTGTATTACGATCCAGCGAAAGTGAGTTACGAACAATTACTTGAAGTGTTTTGGCGACACATCGATCCAACCGATGAAGGCGGCCAATTTGCTGATCGCGGGTTTCAATACTCAAGCGCCATCCTCTACACCAATGATAGTGAAAAAGCAGCTGCTGAAGCATCCCGCGACGGGATTGAAAAACTAGGCATTCTTTCCGGCTCTATCAAAACCCCCATCATCCCTTTCTCTAATTTTTACATCGCCGAGGATTACCACCAGAACTACCACACTAAAAATCCCCTCCCCTACGAGTACTATCGCAACGGTTCCGGCAGAAACGCATACATAGAAAAAACGTGGGGCGATAGTTTAAAGAAAGCACAGCAGCACGATGCGCCGACCACCTCGGCAGTGAATTCAACTACGACCATTGGTACGTCTTGCGCGAAGCCGTGGGAGTGTTTTACAAAACCCAGCGACGACACTTTACAGAAGCAGCTCAGCCCTTTGCAGTACAGCGTGACCCAAGAAGAAGATACGGAGAGAGCATTTAGTAACGAGTACTGGAACAACCATGCAGACGGTATTTACGTAGACATCGTCTCAGGCGAACCGCTCTTCTCTTCCAAAGACAAATTCGACTCAGGCACCGGTTGGCCAAGTTTTACAAAACCCCTCAACCCAAAGTCGGTAGAACTCCGTGAAGACAACCGTTTCTTGTTGGAGCGCACCGAAGTACGCTCGCGCCTTGCTGATTCGCATTTGGGCCACCTCTTCAACGACGCCCCCGCAGAATTGGGTGGCATCCGCTACTGCATGAATTCCGCATCGCTCAGATTCATCCCCAAAAGCGAGCTGGTAGGGCCATACGCAGAGTACGCAGCGCTGTTCAAGTAGCTGATATGTTTCCAGTAGTTTTTACGTGCGAAGCACCGGCCGCCTAGACGCCCGCACGCATTTTCTTCCACATCACGGGCACTAGGGCAAACAAACCCAGAAGCACGAAAGCGGTCACCACCCCTGGCGACGCAAGCATCGAAAGATCGGTGATCGTTGCCAGTTCTTTGCCTGCGAATGCGTACACGAAAGATCCAGGAATGATGCCGAGAGATGTTGCCCACATAAATGTACGCAAGGGTACCGCGCTGATACCTGCGAGCAGATTCACCAGGAAGAATGGAAACACGGGGAGGAGGCGCAGCGTCAGAATGTAGTGTGCTCCATGCTTGGCAATCTCGGCATTAAACGCCTGCAGCTGTGCAGCATATCTACCTTGCAATGCTTCTCCCAAGACAAAGCGCGCCGATAGAAACGCGAGTGCAGCACCCACGGTGGCACCTATGTTTACCACTGCTACCGCAATCCATGTTCCAAAAAGAGCCCCTGCTAGAAGCGTCAGAAATGTCGCCCCAGGAATCGAAAAACCTGTCGCAACCACATAGACGCCTAGAAACACCAGGATTGATACCAGCGGATGAAGCGTTACCTGCGTGTGAAGCGTTTCTAAGAGCATCTGCGCACCCATCAGCGAGAGGTATTCGCCGACACCGAACAGTTGAGCCGCTAGAAATACGCCCACAAAAAACAGGGCGACCAGGATTCTTTGGGTAAAGCGATTCATGATGCGTGATACAATTTCAGCAATAAAAGTCTACCGCATCTACCACCATGCACAACGTACACATCGTCCAATATCTCTGGGCAGGATCATGGGGGCCATTTTCGATTAAGATCCCGTGTGGCGAGTGCGGACTCACGGAAGGCATCATTCATGACGTCATCGAAAAAGAATTTGCTGGCATGCCGGCCACCTTTGAAACTAAAGAATGGCTGCCCAACTGGTGGAAAATCGTACACAAAGGGGCATGGCACGCACCGATTGTGATGGTAAACGGAACAGTAGTCGCGCAAGGCACCGTGGTGGATCGAGGACTCTTAGCGGCAGCAATTCGCGCAGTACTGGATCCACAGGACGAACCAACGGGAAACACCGTGTTTTATAAAGAAGGATGTAAGTTCTGCACCCGCGCAAAGGCACTCCTCGATGAAAAACATATTGCGTACGAGAAGCATGATGTAGTTCAAGACCCCCTCCAGGCGCGCCGCATGTTTAGTATCGTGAAAAAGCACATTGGTACCAAGACGCCAGTCACTGTTCCTCAGATTTGGCTAGACGGAAAGTATATTGGTGGCGCAGAAGAACTTGAGCGGCATCTGGGCACACAAACATCTTCATCGAATTCAGTGTGCAGCGTGTGATACACTGCATGTCCTATGGCACACGCACTCGAGATTCACAACCTAAAAAAGACGTATAAAAAAGGCCCCGAGGCACTCAAAGGGGTCTCCCTCACGGTGCCTGAGGGTGATTTTTTCGGACTTCTTGGCCCAAACGGTGCTGGCAAAACCACGATTATAGGCATCATTACGTCACTCGTTACAAAAACCGATGGCACAGTGTCCATCTTTGGAAAAGATATTGACCAAGAGCCTGACGCGGCAAAAATGGGTGTTGGTGTTGTCCCTCAAGAGCTCAATTTCAATATCTTTGAAAAGCCTATTGATATTATCGTGAATCAAGCTGGCTACTATGGCATTCCTCGATCCGTCGCCATCCCACGCGCGGAGAAGCTCCTAAAAGATTTGGGTATTTACGACAAGAAAGACGGCCAGAGCATGGCACTGTCGGGCGGCATGAAGCGACGCTTGATGATTGCGCGCGCACTTGTGCATGAGCCGAAGCTCTTGATCCTCGACGAGCCAACGGCTGGGGTAGATGTTGAATTACGCCGTGGTATGTGGGAGTACCTGCAGACACTCACTAAAGGCGGCATTACGATTTTGCTTACCACTCACTACCTCGAAGAAGCTGAGCAACTGTGCAAGCATTTGGCTATCATTAACAAAGGAAGCATTGTGGCGCAGGGCACCATGGAGGAGATTCTTGCCATGAACGACGGCGCAGAGAGTGACGGAAACTTTAAAGGTGGCAAATTAGAAGAAGTGTTCATCAAGCTCACCAAAAACTAATATGTCTCCTGCTCAAATGTGGATTTCGTATTACACCATCGTGCGCAAAGACACCATGCGCATTCTGCGCCTATGGGCACAAACATTCCTACCGTCAGGCATCACGTCCGTGCTCTACTTCACCGTATTTGGCACTATTTTAGGGAGCAAGATTGGAGAAATCAGCGGCGTTGATTACATACAGTTCGTGGTTCCAGGGCTGGTGATGCTCAACGTCATCACGAACGCATACTCGAATGTGGCAACTACTTTTTTCACGTCAAAGTTCTTTGCACGGTCAATTGATGAAATCCTGGTCTCACCGACACCACCATGGGTGCTGATTGCGGGCTTTGTCTCGGGTGGTGTGGTGCGTGGATTCCTGGTTGGCATCCTCGTTCTCTTGGTATCACTTATCTTTGCCATTCCTTCAATTGCGCATCCGCTCATTGTTCTCCTCTTCCTCTTGCTCGCCAGCCTCCTCTTCTCACTGGGCGGACTCATTAACGGCATTTACGCCAAGAGTTTTGATGGCATCTCGATTGTACCTACATTCGTCCTTACACCATTGGTATACCTGGGCGGCGTATTCTATTCCACCACCGCTCTCCCGGGATGGGCCCAAACACTCTCCCATTTCAACCCTGTGTTCTACATCATTAACGGATTCCGCTACGGCTTTCTTGGGTTTGCCGATGTATCTATCGTTACTTGTGTGGCTGTGTTGTCCCTTCTGATCGCTATTTTTGTGGGCATCAGCTATTACTTCCTGCGCACCGGGTTGGGTTTGCGACAGTAGCACACACAGATATGTGAGATGTTCGACATGCCCGCTGGAGGTGCGGGTATACTGTGTTTAATGTCTGCACTACTGAGTAGAGCACTCTTAAGGACGCTCGTAACCGCCTGCATCCTTGCACTCGTACCAACGAGTCTTCACGCTGCGGGCTCGCAGACTTTTTCCACCGCAGGTACATATTCATTCACGATTCCGTCATATGACACACTCACCGTGCAGGTATGGGGTGGTGGTGGCGGTGGTGGTGGTTCAACTTTTCACCCTGGCAATCCCTACGGACCAGCTGGAACTGGTGGGCAATCAAGTTTTCAGTCACTCATCGCCGATGGTGGAGCTGGAGGCAATAGAAATGTCGTACTAAGCACGAGCGCTGGTGGTGCCGGAGGAAGTGCCAGTGGCGGATCAGTAAACACCGCAGGCAACGCAGGACTTTCGATCCAGAGCCCTACCCTATCGGGAGGATCGGGAGGCAGCGCACCGAATGGCGGTACGGGTGGTGCAGGTGGTGCATGGTACAGCAATGGATCCCCTGGTAACAGCCCGGGCGCAGGTGGTGGTGGAGCGAGCCGACAAAGCACCATGCAAAGAAACGGAAGCAGTCCAAATAGTGGTGCAGGTGGTGGTGGGTCAGGCGGTTATACCTCGTACACCTACACAGCGGGCTCATTATCGGTGGGTGCCTCAGTGCCGGTCGTCGTGGGGGCAGGAGGCAACGGTGGGTACGCTATATCCTCCGCGTACTACCAAAATGGCGGCTCCGGCGCCCCCGGTCAAGTAACCATCACCTGGACTGATCCTGTCACCCCCACCTGCTCCGTCTGGGCCGACACCTCTCCCATTGCATACGGAGGCACCACTGTGTTGCGTTGGACAACCACGAACGCAAGCAGCATGTACATCACGAACGTTGGATGGGTAGGTACGTC
>JAGOVW010000015.1 GCA_018060545.1 Minisyncoccota bacterium | reverse complement strand
CCTTACCGAAATATCCGGTAACGCTATCGGGACTAAGTAGACCTTGGCCCACCAAAAAAACCTGAAGTCCTACAACTTCGGCGCCTCTTCTGCCTAGACCCAAGCTCTTTGAAAGGACCGGGCAAGACACCGGGCTCATCAGCTGAGCGGATGACTGAGCGTGTGCCTGCGCTGGTACATTTGCGCAGAGGAGTACGCAAGCAACGAAGCCAGATAGTAGGTATTTCACAGTAGTACGTTTTAGTATGAAGTAATGTGTAAAGTATACCGTGCCGAAAGCCAGCAACTGCCACTGAGCACAATAGTAGACTACTTGCATCGCAAATCTGCAGTATGGTAGCTTTGACCAAGCGTACCAGGAAACAGAAAGGACATTGGGTGAAAACATCTAGCACATCCGATAGAGCTGACACATCGCTGCCTGAAGATGAGAGACGACGCTTATTTGATATTCCATGCCTTATGAACGGAACAAGCGCTGTGCCGGCAAACTTTTCGACCACGGTTCTGACTGAAGAGGAGATGGCGTACCTCGCCCTAGTTGAGCAAGATGCGATCGATGAGGCAGCACGACACAAAGAAAACCGGGTCAGCCACCAACGCAACATAGGGAGTCAGGGATGATACGGACTGTAGTGATGACCATCTGCCTGCAGATAAGCAGCATACATAGTGTGCAAGTAACACCATTTATGAAGCCGCACGTACAGGCGGTCGTGCACGGGATCGAGGCTTGCATACTGATAGGACTCGAGATGGTTCACGGTCTGAATCAGGACCATGTCCATTCGAACGTCACCTGCGCCGCACAAACCGCGGATGAGATCTACGTGACGAAAGTATTCGGGAGCCCACGCGGCTGGCGATCGATGAACAATCTCGACGACGATACAGGATCAGTGAACCGAGATGGGTACAACAATGGGCATGGGCCAACGCGCACGCGTGCAGCGGCATTAAGGCGCCAAGAAGCCCGGATGCTTCGCTAACAAGCGAGCGCAACGCGAAAAAAATCAGCCGCCGAAAAATTCGGCGGCTGAAATTTTTTTTATGTAAACGCTGAGTGAGGAATAGATAGACCAGCCTATATACATGACCCAGCATCTGGTCCAAAAGAACTCATGACGCGCAGGGGAGCCGTGCCGCCAGAAGCTGTTCAGGGTTGCCTGGCGGTCCCAGGTTCCCAAGGCATATGTGTCGCAAAAGATATATTGTGCGACGTATATGCTATAAGCTTCCCTTGGGAAGGCAACAATGAAGGGCCGCACTCGGTAGTGCGGCCCCCTCTTCTTTTCCATGCGACTCTCTCATTATTCTTCCTTACTACCCAGAGCTTCACGCAGCACACTTGCGGTGCTTGCCACATTAATTTCTGGCGGCAACTCGGTGCCGGTTACGAAAAATGTTGCTAGGTCAAAAATGCCCGGCTCTGGCATTTCGTCGGTGCTCACCAGCGCTACCTCATGCACCTCCCCTCTCGGCGTAACTGCACGAAAGAGTGTCGCATGTTGAACCAACTTCACTTGCCATGCACACCACAGCGGATGAAGTGTTGGCTGCATCTGTCTCCAGATCGAGTACTTTGGATGCGATGCGCGCACTACTCCGGCTCGACCTTGCTGAATGTGCATGGCGATATGTGCACGCTCGATGCCAATCTCGTTTTGGCTGCGCGTGAGGCTACCGGCAACATACTCCGCACTTTCGCGTGAGTTACAAAAAATGCCCGCAACGAAACGCGGCGTATCACTGATCTGTAATGGCTCGTCTGCGGCAAGAATCAAACTACTGCTGATGACTAACCCACTCACGCAAAGACGTTTCGCTGACAGTCGTCTCATGTCTCTGATCCTCCGTGCTTAAAAAACTCGCTCTGCACAGAGCCTATCACCGTGAATAGAAACTACCAACGCGTGCCTACGCTATTGCGAACACCCGCGCAGTACTCTTCAACACGGCGCCTATTTGCCGGGGAAATATTTTCTGGCAGCTCTTGCATACGGAAAAAGCCACGCTCAATAATTTCGACGTCGGGAAGTAACCGCAAAGACCCTGAGTAGCTCGTGATGTACACAGCGACCACATGGTCATCCGCGCGCGAGCCGCTGTACGTTCCAATTTTGCCGCTTATCCCTTGGGCGGTATAACCCGTCTCTTCGTGAAGCTCGCGCACCGCCGCATCTTCCACGTTCTCATTACGATGTATTCCCCCACCTGGCAAAGTCCACACACCAGGGGCATACCAGTGGCGAACCAAAAGAACCTCGCCGTGCCCATTGTCGAGCAAAACACGTACACCGTGCACGGCACGCGTGTCACCACTCATGCGTCGCACCCACAGGCGACACCAGTGCGCGGTGCGCATCAAATAAAGTGACATTTCATACGCGGCGCGTTGGGGAAGATTCATAGCGCAGCACCTGTACCTATTTCTTTATTGCCTCAGTAATACTTTCTAGTGCGCGCAGCGCCTCAAGTGGCACAGCAAACACAATGGTGTTTGATTGATCAGATGAAATGTCATTGATTGACTGCAACGTGCGCAGGTGGAGTGCTCCAGGTGCAGCAGCAAGTGTGCGTGCTGCCTTTGCCATATTTTCCGCAGAGATAACTTCCCCCTCGGCGCGAATAATGACGGCGCGCTTCTCGCGTTCCGCTTCGGCTTGCTTGGCAATGGTCCTCTCCATATCTGCTGGGAGCGCAATGTCTTTCAATTCAACGTTCGACACTCTGATGCCCCAAGGGTCTGACGCTGCGTCCACCACGGCACTGATGCGCGCAGAAATTTGATCGCGTTTTGAAAGTAGATCGTCGAGCTCAACCTCGCCCACGGCATTGCGCATGGTTGTTTGGGCCAACTGGCTCATCGCGTAGAAATAGTCTTCCACTTCCAAGATTGCCTTACCGGCATCTGAAACCTTGTAGTAAATCACCGCGTTCACACCGACTGAAATGTTGTCTTTCGTAATTGCCTTCTGTTCTGGTACATCCACGGCCTTCACACGCATGTCCACCTTGGTCATGCTCTGGAAAATAGGCAGCACGATGCGCCAGCCCGGCTCGCTGATGTCGGTAAATTTCCCGATGGTAAATTTCACTCCGCGCTCGTACTGATTCACCTGCCTCAATGATGCAATCAAAACCAAAAGTATAATCCCGCCCATGGTGTAGAGTAGTTCCATATAGCGTAAGCGTACCGCAGTGTGAGCCACAGCGCCACCGCACATAAAAGGCGCCATTACTTTCGATGCACCCGTACTGCCTCTGCCGCAAGAAACAAAGGAAACTCTTTGCGTGCCATATCTTCTGCTTCTTTGCGTGGGCCCTGCTCACTTTCACGATGTGAAATCCACTCTTCAATACGCGAAATCGCAAAACCAGCGGCAGCCAACCCTTTCATATAGTCTTGGAGCGAGCGATGAAAGGAGTATGTGTACTCTTTCTGCTCTCTCTTCCCTGGCGTCATATCTATCTTTTCTTTGGTGGCGGTGAGATATCCGTCCGCGCGGCGATACTGCACTTTTGCCGCTGCGTCCCAGCCCCAGGCGGTCTTTTTTGGAATGCGAAACGCAGGATGATTGAGCACGAAAATAAACTTGCCTTCCGGCTTAAGTACACGCGCCACCTCCTTCATCACTGGCTCAATGCGTTCCATATTTTGAAGTGTGAGTACTGCAACAACCACGTCATAGATGCCGTCCTGGGCAAACGAAAGCTTGTCGGCAGAGGCGGTAAAATAGCGCACACCCCCTCCCTGGGCTTCGGCGTGTTGAATCAACTCTGCGGCAATATCCGCACCATCTACCAATGCGCGCTCATTGGCAAACATGCGTGCAAAGTACCCTTCTCCACAACCAATTTCCAGAATCAATTTCCCCTCTTTGGGCGCTACCATGCGCATCAGGTTGGGCGCCACCACCTTGCTGTGGTACGTGTCGTCACCACCCACATGGCTTCTATACCAATCAGCTACATTCCCCCACGATGTGTTTTCGGTGCTCATACTATTTCATGTCGTCTATATAGAGTTCGTAGTACGCTACCACTATTGCGCTAGAAAAGATAATCCAGAAAATCAACTCTTCCAGTGGAATAGGGGGGATCGAGCCTATCACTAGCGTGCCAATATATTCTCCGTTAAATACCCACTGCCCTTGCGGAAGCGCGATAATTTCATACATGAAATAGACTGGCGCGAAAAAGCACGAGGTGATCAGTGCCTTATGCATGACATGCGGGCGCATGTATACCAATACTGCAACCGGTGGTAGCGTCAGTAATCCAAGTATCAGGTACGCATATCGCCACACAAAGAAATCAGAACCGAACATGTGCGCAACGCACACGGCACCCAACACCAGGAATCCCGGAACAAAAGCCAGAGCGCTTCGCCATGAAATAATCCGAGACCGATCCCTTTCCAAGAAATGTTCGTAGAACAACACAATGTACGCCACCCATAAGGCAAACCAGACCATCACATCAGGACTCACGACACCAAGCAGTGTGCGTGAAAAAACAAAACGAGTACCCGCGCCCACCTCCCATGCTCCGCCTATTTCTGCAATGTATTCGAGCAAGAAACCGTACAAAAGACCAAACAGTGCAACCATCGTGACCATTCGCGCATACTGATTTCTGCGGTGCAGAACCCGAAGAAGATAGAGAACTGGTAAGCCAAATACAAAGAAGGTCGAAAGTAGAAAAGCGGGCTCGCATAAGTACATGGCGCACAATCCCACGGCCTGAATCGAACAGAGGCCAAGGAACTGCTTCGACTTCTCACTAGACAAGCCAAGGAATCTCATACTGTTCGAACTCGGGGAGCATTTTTTTATCGTACAAAAGTCGCGAGACACATTCTGCGTGGCACATGGCACCAGTGAGTGCGTTGTGTGGATGTGGCTCGTCAGGAATGCCTACGTAGTTGAGTACCGTATCAAGATTGAGCGCCGAGCGGTGATGCTTGGGGTCAACAGGAGGTACCAGCCCCCTCTTTACATGATGCATCCAGGCGAGTGTATGTGTATCAATAGTGCGATACGCCAAATCGTAATCGTGGTGTGCGCGTTCGCATGCCGCCTTTACAAAATCACGGTCGAACGACACATTCTGCCCACCCAAGGTACGATCACTCGATTCGCGGCTCCAGGCCATAAAGGCCGTGATCAGTTCCGCCTCTGTTTTCTTTGCAGGGTCCGTAATTTCAGCCTCAGAATACCCGTTCACTTCAAGCGCTCCTTCCATAATATGTGCCCCATCCCATATACGGCACTCGTCGTAAAACTGGCGCGAGGGATTGTCGAAATCTATTGCACCCAGGGATACTATAGAGTGTTTGTGATACTCGGTTCCCGATGCCTCTACGTCGATAATTATCATGACATACAGTATACCAGAGCTTTTTTGCCGCTGTTTCACCATCTATTGATTTATTGTTTAGTCGTGGTATAGTCGCTTCGGCCTCACCTACTGAGGTGTACTCACAGAGAGAAGGAGAACCCTGTGCAAGACGCTCGCAGCGAACTGCCTATCTTCCCGGTCCATAGACCGCGTGAAGAGGTCAAGGATGACAAGGGTCTGTCTGCGGTCATGACACCTGCGTCGTACAACAACAAGCTGGCCGATGCACGCGAACAGGAGAAGGCCCGCGCCACGATGTCCTATTTCGTGGTTACTGCCACACTCGGCATCTTGGGTTACTACGTACACATTCGGAGCGGCTTTGCAGCCGACCCGAGTCGAGTCGGGCTTGCGAACTACCTGTTCCCGTGTTCGCTCCTGTTGCTCTTCATTGTCTCGGTCGTCAGCAAATGGCGCTACGCCGAGGAGTGCGAACTTCTCGTCGACGCAAGCACTGACGAAGATGAAGCGCACGTCAAGAACGGACACGCGAGGAACAAGCTGCAGCGCTATCGCAACGTGCCCTGGTACATGCCTTCGCGCGTGGACGCGGCCTGTGGCGGCGCTGGCCTTGCGGTCGTCGCTACCATGATCATGCACTACTGGCATTTCTGACAGGGAGAGACCGATATGAGACGTGAATACAAGTTGCCGTCTGACATTCCGAATGTGGGGAACTGGATACGGCGTGGCATCGCAATCGCCCTCCTGTGTGCAGTTGCTCTGCCCGTGATTGAGGACAAGCCCTGGCAGCGTGCATCAGACTTCTGGGATAAGCGGGTCACTCCGCACGTCCAAAGCTGGACCAAACCCACCACAAAGTAGTTCATTCCAGCCCTTTGCAATTACCCGCCGGCGTGTACCCACGCCGGCGGGCCTCTTTTTCATCAGCAAACCATATTTTGTTTTTCTCCGATATTGTCTCAGCCCCGGGACACCACGGAAAGTGGTACTTTTTGCCACTTCGAGAAGCAACCACCTGCCCTCCTTTCGCCATGGGTACTGCCACAAGAGCAGCCATGTGGACCTCCGCAGGGCCCATATCTTGGGTCTTCCTTGAAAGTACTGAGAGTTGGCCCATACCAAAGCTGAGAAACCCCACCATGAATATACAGAGGAGCAAGGGCAGCGCTGGGGGTATCCCCTTGATTCTCTCCCCTACCTTGTGTATAATCCCTGCCACATAACAAGTATACGCCATGGCAACTAAAAAAGGTGTCGGAACAGCTAAAAACCTCACGGACTCAAATCCTAAGTATTTGGGCGTGAAGATCGGTGACGGCCAACGCGCCCAGGTTGGTGCTATCATCGTGCGCCAGCGCGGAACTCGCGTAATCCCTGGAAAGCACGTGGGCATGGGCAAGGATCACACCCTCTTTGCTATGAAAGACGGCGTCGTTGCTTTCACCACCGTGCGCAAGACCGGCTTTGATGGACGCACCAAGAAGCATTCAAAAGTAGAAGTCCGCTAACGCCAAACTCCTTTTATACACAGAGAGGCCTCACGTTACTCGTGAGGCCTCTCTGTCGTGATACGCTTCACACATGATACGGTTGTCCACCCTCTTTGCCGCAATAGTCGTCTCGATTTTTGCTACGGCGGCCATTATCTATGTCACGCCGCTCAAGCATATAGCCCTTGTCGAACCCACCGTCTACGATATTGATCCGCATGCTTTCAACGAAGATTTCACGAAGAATCCTGACGATTACGTATTCATTGACGTGCGCCCTGAGAGCGCCTATGTAAAGCTGCATGCGAAAGGTTCCATCAGTATGCCGCTGCACACGCTCTACGACGAACGTCACACCCTACCTAAGTACGGCAAGAACATTGTCCTCATCTGTAGTGGTGGGCGGGCTTCTGGTGTTGGATACAGCTACCTCCAGCACTATGGCTTCCGAAACATTGCACGTATCGAAGGCGGTATCGAAAACTGGGCTATCGAGGAGCTCCCTACAGAAGGGTCCGCGGTTATCATGCTCGACCCAGAAACATCACCGGCCGCATTATAAAAATTAAACTTTTGCCATGCACCCCTTCAGTCGTATTTTTAAAATCAGTATGTACACGCTGTCCGCCCTCGCTACATTCACACTCGGCTTTATGATCCAAGGTCGAGACACGGGCCCAACCTCACATGCTCGCCTCGATACACAAGGAGGCACCCTCGGCTCAACACTGACGTTTGGTACTCCAGTTGCATTTGCTGATGTCCCCACCAGCGACGACTCCAGCTGTGGTACCTGTGCCTCATGCTCCTCCTGCACAGATGGTAACGGTGGCTCCGGAGATAGCTGCGACAGTGACGGAGGTGATGATTGTGGGAAGTAATTTACTATGAAAGTACTCTACTTTTTTCTTGCGCTCATTACACTAATGGTCGCCGCACTGTTGGGTGCGTACATTTTCTTTGGTGAACAGGCATTCTTCTCCTTCGTGCGTACGGGCATGCGCTCGCCCAAGGCCCTCTTTGTGCCCGAGAAATCAGCATACGAAAACCTCGTAAAAGAGAACCCCGATTTCGCCAGTGGTATGCGCAAACTCAATGCAGGCGAGTATGCATCTGCGCAGGCCGACCTTGCGAATGCACTTGAAAAATCAACTGACGACATCGAGCGTTTACAAATTGCCTACAAAATTGCTATAGCAAAGCGTGAATCGGGCGATCGTCTCGCAGCAATTCGCGACCTTAAAGATCTGGTCGCCCACCCAGACTCAACTATCTACATGAAGGCATATGCGGTTGAGAATATGGGTCAGCTGTATTACACATATCCCGCTGAGGCAGATGAACTAACGAAAGCAATATTCTCTGGAGCTCCATACAGTGCATTTCTGGTAGCCGGTGACTTACGCCAAAGTTATGCAAACCTGTTTGAATACGCCACTAGTTTCTACCCTACGGGTTATGCTGAAATGCGCGTCGCAGAATACAAGCTGGCGCTTTGGGATGCGGCTGAAAAAAGGAACACCATTACTGATACGGTGCGCACAGGCTATCGTGACCTTGTAGTTCAAAAGCTGCGTAATGCAGATGCAGACATCGAAAGAATCAAAAATATTCCCAACACCAAGGATGGCGTAGCGGAAATCATGATGCGTCGCGCTATGGTTATAGGCAAATTGCAGAAGCTCGACCCGACAGCAGTAGTGGAATTTGGATCACTTGATACCGCGTTCCAAAGCGCCTTTACTGTGTACGCCCTTAAATCGCGCCCTGCTGCCGATGGATTCTTGCGGTTCAATTATGCCTACATGCTCTGGCACAACTTCGGTACAGAGAGGGCGTCAGATATTCGAACTGTTCTCGCTCCGCTCTATCAGAATCCCGCATACGGTTCAGAAAAAGTGACTGCATACTTCAAAACAGAGAAGAAGAACGTGCTCTCAACAAAAAGCATTTTAGTGGCACTGGCCGATATTGACCCCGATTTTAAAGCGCATCTACTCTCTCTAGGCTGGCAAGAGAGCGATTTCTGACATATGAAGCATGCATACGACCGAGCAGTGTACGCCACACTAGCCCTGGTGGGACTGCTCGTACTCGGCCTGGTGGTTGGCGCTTACTCACAGACGAGCCGTCAAGCAGCTCGCGACGAGCACCTGCAAGACTTCTTTCCCTCCCTTCCAATCACGGAGCATCGTGATGGGCGTGCAGATGCACCATTACAGCTGTTTGTTTACTTCGACACCGACTGCCCTTTCTGCACGCGATTCCACCGCAGCACGCTCACCGAACTAAAGCGCAGATACAAAGATGAACTTGCTGTTTCGTATATCTACTTTCCACTGCGTTCACATCCAAACGCATTTGGAGAAGCACTACTCGCCGAATGTGCCGCAAAAATTGGCGGCGAAGAATACTTCTGGCCCGCTATAGACCTGCTCTTGAAAATCGCACTGCCCAATAAACTCCCTTCACCGGCAGACATCGATGCATTTGCGGCCACACTTGAATTGCCAACTGCCCCACTATCTCTCTGTGTTGCGGATAAAACGACCGCGAACAGGATCTATCGCGATATCCAAGACGGGATACTTCGCGACGTCTCTGGCGTTCCCACAATTATTGTCGCGGCCAATAATCAACAGGAAATGCTTGCCACGGCCAACATCCTCAAGCTCCAGCCGGTCATAGATCGTTTGTATAGAATCCACTAGTATGCGCTTTCCCCACCATCACGTCATTACTGTGATTACCGTTGTCTCGTCGGCGGCGGCTTTGATAGCGGTACTTCTCCTCCTTTTCTACTCAACACGAAGCTCTATTCGACCGTTGATACAAACATACAACCTTGTACCAGTAGCGAAGGCGTATGCGTGGGTTGATGTCGAAACAGCTATGTGGCTGGGCGAGTACTATTTCTCAAGCGATAACTACGACAGCGAGAGAGCCGAGCACTATTACCGCCGCGCCATCGCCCTTGAGCCCACCCGCGCCCTTGCCCATTATCAGCTTGGACGCATTGCTTTCATACGCGGTAGATTTATTGAAGCTCAGTGGCACATAGACCAAAGCCTTCGCTATGATCCTGCCTACTACCGCGGTTACTACATGCGCGGACTTATTGCGGGCTACGAAAAGAACTACAAGCTCGCTGCAGAATCCTTTTACACTTTCCTACAGTACGATTCCATTGGTTGGGCTGGGTACAACGATCTGTCATGGGTCTACTTCCAGCAAGGCAACTACCCTGCTGCTGCAGTCATCGCTGAGTTTGGTTTAGGATATGCACCTGAAAATGCGTGGCTCCACAATTCACTGGGCGTTGCGCTACTTGCTCAAGGGGAAAAGGCACGAGCGCGCCAACATTTTCAGAAGGCACTTGAGCGCGTCGATACCATGAAACCAGAGGACTGGGGCATCGCCTATCCCGGGAACGACCCGACCATTTATGCGGAGGGTCTCGAGAGTATGCGCGAATCAATTGTTCACAATCTAGCCCAGTAACAGCGCGGAACCTCTTGGTTGTGCTGCATACTGTTTGTATGTTTTTGGCACGCTGGATAATACTCTCAGCCCTCGGGGTCGGGTTTATGACACAACTTATACCCGGCGCCATGTACGGAGGCAATCTCCCAGCCATTCATGCAGAGTTAGACTATTTCAATACAGCCCCAAACAACGCAGGTCGCGGCCTCAGTATTCCTGCATCGTGCGAGTCATACTCACATGTGACTTTTGCTGGGAGTAGCTGCCTAGCCGCAAGTGCCTGCGGAACCAACTACGGCATCTACCAGTGCGATGGTACGTGCAGTGTCACCGCTCCAACGGTACCCAGCGGATACGGCTCGCTCTGCTACTCATCGGCAAACAGCTGTGGCTCAACGAACAGCGGTACCATTCAGTGCTCAGGTGCCTGCAGCGCTACCACGCCGGCAAATCCGATCGGGCTTGGCTCGGTCTGCTACTCAAGCGCGAACAGCTGCGGATCAACAAATAGCGGCACTATCCAATGTAACGGCAGTTGTTCAGCAAGCACCCCAGCAAATCCTGCAACGTACGGCAACACGTGCTATTCATCTGCCAACAGCTGCGGCTCGACGAATAGCGGAACGATTCAGTGTAACGGCAGTTGTTCAGCAAGCACCCCAGCAAATCCTGCTGGCCTCGGCTCTGTCTGCTACTCGAGTGCGAATAGCTGTGGATCAACAAATAGCGGCACTATCCAATGTAATGGCAGTTGTTCAGCAAGCACGCCTGCTAATCCAGTGGGTTATGGAACGACCTGCTACTCCTCAACCAATAGCTGCGGGATGTCTAACTCTGGCACAATTCAATGTAATGGAAGCTGCAGCGCCACGACCCCATCCAGCAGCTTGTGTCCTCCTGTTAATGTAAGTAACTGCTCCTTCACCGCAAACACGACACGTGTCGTTGAAGGCTCGCGGGTCATCTTCACCTGGAACTCCCAGTATGCAAGCAGCTGCGTCCTCACCGGTACTGACTCGGTGGGCATCGTCGAAAATCCAACGGTATCATTTGCAGGTACGCGCAATAGCGTCCCACTGAATCGAACAACAACCTATACACTAACCTGCTATGCAGCTGACGGCAGAGGAAGTTCGTGCACGCCGGTAAGTGTTGTCGTAGAAACCGTCCCTCTCCCCAGATTCCAAGAATTGTAGTAGCAGAGGCACGCGCGTGTCCTATACTTACCCCATATGAAGGCTCTTATGCAAAACTCGTTCGCTCGCTATGCGCTTATTATTATTGCTTTCGCGCTCGCAGCTGACGTATACATGCTCGTGTCTTACTCGCAACAGGACACACGCCATGCTGAGTTGGGCTATTACAACACATCCCCGATGGGTGATGCGGGCGGTCGCAGTGTGCCAGCGTCGTGCCCATCGTATCCGCACACGAGTAGCTATGGAGGAAGCTGTTCTGTATCGAGTGCCTGTGGCACAAACTACGGCTTGTATAATTGCGACGGCCAATGCAGCGCATCCGCACCTGCTGTACCTATCAATTATGGCCAGCCGTGCTCAACTTCTATCTGCGGCAACGGCGCTGGGACGATTGGCTGTAACGGGCAATGTACCGGAGGAACTGGTTTCAGTAATGCGGGTCAGCCTTGTTCCTCCGGCTACAACCGCTGCGGCATGAGTAACTCAGGTTCGTACCTATGCGATGGTTCTTGCAGCGCATCTCGCCCATCAGATGATCTGTGCGGTGAGACTACCGTGGATTTGCTTACATGTGGCGATGGTATCTGCAGTCCAGGAGAAACTCAGTGGAGCTGCCCAGCTGATTGTGGTGCGCCACCACGCGATGCAAGCGCCTGTTCTCTCACACTGACACCTGATCGAATTCTCCGCGGCACTCGTACCGTGCTTGCTTGGGGCGCACAGGCCGCAGCTGGTTGCACCATCACCGGCGTCTCTCAAGAGACAGGGGCGCTCATTGAATCACTCTCACTAGGGAGCTCAGGGAGCCGGGCTAGCGCACAGCTAACCGAGAATGCCTACTACTCCATGACCTGTACAGCGGAAGATGCAGGCGGCGCATCATGTACAACGGGCCAAATACCAATTGAGGTTGTACCGATTCCACAGTGGAACGAAAAGTAGGAATACTTCATTCCAAGAAAAACCCAGCTCTCGGAGCTGGGTTTTTCACATCCACACTTCCCTACTTACGAACGCTTCTTTGATTGCGGGTGCACGGTTACTGCCACAGTCCCCTTTCCTTCCTTTGTTGAAATCGAGACAGAGTGCTGCCCGCAGCTTGAAATAGGAGCAGGAAGTTGAATAGCTGCATGTTCTACTGCGAGGCCCTCCTGTTCAAATAGTCGTGCGAGGGTTCTGGCATCGAGCTTCTTATATAGGTGCCCACCTTCATCAGCTGGCAGTGACACCGACAGTCCAGTCGCACTTAGGCGCGCAAGGATGTGCTGCCATTGCTCGCGATGCTTTTCATGCTGAACCTTCCGTTCCTTCTGAAGCTTTTCATACGCCGCAATCGCCTGTGGCGTTGCTACAACGGCAAGTTTCCGTGGAATGAGACTGTTCAGAGCAAACCCGTCAGATACCTCCTTAATCTCGTGGATTTGGCCAACCTTGGGCACATCTTTAAGCAGAATGACTTTCATACAGCTAGTATGGCATACTGGGCTGCAGTGTCGCAATAAGGGAAAGGCAGGACCAAGATGCCACTACTTACTGGAATATCAATCATCCTGATGCTCATTCTCGTCGTCGGATGCGTCTTCGTGGCAGGCATGATCGCCGCAGATAAGGACATCCACAGACGTGACGCTTTTACCAACTGCTCTTCAGGAATCTTGATAACCACCGAAACGCGGTATGTATGCCTCAGAAAGGACGCCGTCCTCAGCACCTTTACACGCTGAACCCACCCAAAACAAGAAGCCGCCCCTTACTGAGGCGGCTTCACTCGTGTCTACACTTTACTTACCTGTCTTCAAGAACTCGATTGCTCGCTTTCGTTGCACATCATTTGCCTCTTCGCGGTCTTTATCGGTAGGTTTTACTTCGATGTCGGGCGCGATACCTATGTCTGGGATCTGCACATCGTCTGGACCCAACCAACGAGCGACAGTAATTTTGAGTGATGTTTCAGGGGTGATATCAACCAGCTCTTGCACTGAACCCTTACCAAACGTGGGCATACCCACAAGCGTAGCGATCTTGTAGTGACGCAGCGCGCCGGCCAAGATCTCTGACGCTGATGCAGAGCCTTTATCAACCAGGATCACCATTTTTAGGTTTTCGTTGAATATATTGTACCCACGCGATCGGTGCACAATTGGATCGGCACGCTTACCGTAGTCCTCGGTTACCACCACCTTACCTGCAGGCAAGAACCAACTTGCCATATCTACGGATGCCTGCAAATAACCCCCCGGATTGCCTCGAAGATCAAGGATCAGTTTGTCATTGCCACTGTCCACAAATGACTGAAGTTCTTTGCGGAACACATCGCTCGATACTGCTGAGAAGTTGTACAAAGAGATAATAAACACGCCGTCAATCGTTTCTGATTTGATGGTGGGAATGTTAATCACATCGCGTGTGACCTTTATCGTGAGAGCTTCCTTCTCCCCTTCGCGATAAATGAGGAAGGTTACCTGGGTGCCTTTCGTACCTCGAATTATCTTTACCGCCTCGCTCACATCCATACCTGCTGTGTCGCGATCATCTATCTTTGCAATGATGTCCGCTGCTCGTAGGCCAGCCTTTTCTGCAGGCGAATCCTTGAGCGGAGACACCACGGTCAAAATGCCACTGCGCACCGCAATTTCCATACCCACTCCTTCAAATGCTCCGCTAATATCAGCCTCAAATATCTCGGCGTCAGTAGGTGGCAAGAATACGGTGTATGGGTCCCTCAGTGAGCTTGCAAGCCCTTGAATCATGCCCCAGACGCGCTCCTGAGGGTCCGTGGCGCCCGTAGGCGTAGATGTCGCGGTCGTGGTTGCTATACGGCCCGGGACGTACCTTTCGTCAATAATCTGCCAGGCACGCCACACCGGCGTCATATCAACTCCTTCTGGTGCGTTCGGTGCCACAGCACTGTAGGCTGCCGCAAACGCCATCGCACCACTTTGGCTAGCACCGAGAAACATGCCACCTCCGAAAGCAAATAAAACTGCTGCTACAGCTACTGCTGCCCAGCGAAATGTGCGCAGATCTCCACGCGTCTGATGTTCAAGTGGCTTATGCATGGGCACAGTATGACGCATGAGCGACTACGTGCCAACTGTTTTTTTATGTGAACAGCGCATCCTTCTCATTCACAAAGACCGTATACTACAGAGCAATGCTTACGCGTTACGAACATGAAGGCATCGTCTGGATTGATCTCGAGTCGCCGCGCCGCGAAGAAGTTCGCGATGTGATGGAAGAGTTCGATATTGACGCACTCATCGCTGAGGAGCTGCTCTTGCCCACCACCAAGCCCCGTGTTGATGCACGCCTCGACTACTGTTACCTCATTTTGCACTTTCCTGCCCTGCGTCATTCACACAAAAGCCGTGAGCAAGAAGTGGATTTCATCATCGGGAAGAAGTATATCATCACCACGCGATACGACACGATCGATCCGCTCCACAAGTTTTCAAAAATATTTGAAGTAAACTCGGTCCTTGACCGCCAGGTCATGAGCGAGCACGCCGGATACATTTTCTTTTACATGCTGAAGCGACTCTATGGAGCTGTTGAGCACGAGATCAGCTATATTGGCGATGCGCTCCTCGATATAGAGGGCCAGATATTCGAAGGTCACGAACGTGAAATGGTTGAAGGGATTTCACGCTCTGGACGCGATTTGCTCAACCTACGCCATGCAATTGAGCCGCATCGCGACGTACTAAAGGAGTTCGAAACAGTGGCACCTAAGCTTTTTGGCGACTCTTTCAAACCGTACGTTATAGGGATCATCAACGATTACTACAAGGTGCACAACCATGTCATGCGCCATATCGCCTCCCTTCAAGAACTACGGGAGACAAACAATTCTCTCCTGAACACAAAGCAGAATGAGATCATGAAAACGCTTACCTTGCTGGCGTTTGTTACCTACCCTCTCGCCCTCATCGCTGCGGTGTTCGGTATGAATACAGCCCACACACCACTGGTTGGCGGACCATACGGCTTTTGGCTCATCCTTATCCTCATGTTTACAGCGGCCGGATCAATGTTTTTCTACTTTAAATACAGGAAGTGGCTCTAGATCAATCAATTGTGAACTACGCACACTATGCGGTAAGCTGTAGTCATGAGCTTTTTTGAAGATTTACTGGGCCACCCGGCACAAAAAGATCCACTCACCTATCCACCGCAGGCCGTGTACTTGTACAACACCATGGCAAAGGCAAAAGAACTTTTTGCACCCCGCGGCAAAGTGGTGAAGATGTACAACTGTGGGCCAACCGTCTACGGAGAGCAGCACATCGGAAACCTCTCCATGTTTGTATTTACCGACCTTCTACGCCGCACCCTTGAGTTCAATGGGTACCCTGTTAAGCAGGTTATCAATATCACCGACGTGGGCCACCTCGTATCTGATGGTGACGACGGTGACGACAAGATGACCAAGGGACTGAAGCGGGAGAAGATGAAGCTGACCGTCGAAAACATGAAACTCTTGGCGGAACGGTACGCAACTCAATTTATAGACGACCTAGGAAAACTAAACATTGATACGGCCAAGATTTCATTCCCTCGCGCCACGAACCATATTCCCGGTCAGGTCGCACTCATTAAAACACTCGACGAAAAAGGCTATGTCTACAAGACCAGCGACGGTCTGTACTTCGACACCACTCTGTTTAAAGACTACGGCAAGCTCGGCAATATAGACATCGAGGCTCTCAAAGAAGGTGCACGTGTAGATGCCAATTCAGAAAAGCGCCATCCGGCCGATTTTGCGCTGTGGAAGTTTAACGAGAAGCTGGGATGGGATACCCCGTGGGGCAAAGGATTTCCAGGATGGCACATTGAATGCTCTGCAATGGCACGCAGTGAGTTAGGAGAGCAAATCGACATCCACACCGGTGGCATTGAGCATATCCCCGTTCACCACAACAATGAAATCGCCCAATCCGAAGCGGCGTTTGGAAAGAAACCATTTTCTCTTATCTGGATGCACCGGGAACACCTCCAAATGAACGATCGCAAGATTGCAAAATCAGATGGAAATGTCGTGTACCTCGGTGAGTTCGAGGAAAAGAGCATTGACCCGATTGTGCTTCGCTACTGGCTCCTCACGAGCCACTACCGCACCCCTTCAAACTTCACCTGGGAAGCGCTTACCGGCGCAGAGACAGCACTCCTGCGCTTGCGCCTTGCGTATCAAAGCGCTGCAGCAAAGGCAGGAGCAGAGCGCACTCATGGCGTTGCGTTGGAAACCTTCCATCGCGCGATGAACGACGACATAGACACCCCCAAAGCACTGGCAGCCCTCTGGCAGATGATGGGGAATGATGCGCTCTCTCCTAGTGAGATAGCCGGTACACTTGAAATTGCCGATACCATCCTGGGCATCAACATTAAAGCAGTGGAGGCACAAGTTGAAGTAACCCCGGAGCTGGAAGTCATACTAAAAAAGCGAAAAGAGGCTCGCGATGCAAAAGACTGGAAGCAGTCAGATGCTCTGCGGGACGAACTGAAAGGCATGGGCTTTATCGTAGCTGACTCCGCTGATGGAGCGCAGACCCTGGCCAAAGCCTAACCATCGGAGCACGACTATCCCTTGAGCACGAAGCTCGCGATACGCCCAGGGACATACACAAACCGTACCACCTCTTTTCCTTCGAGCCATTTAGCAACAGCTAGTTCAGCGCTTTTTCGCGCGTCAGCCTCTGCAGCATCAGGCGCAAGCTCAATAGTGGCGCGAACTTTACCCTGAATTTGCACGCCCAGCGTAACTACCGAGGCAATCAATCGAGCATCATCGAAAGATGGCCAAGGTGACACATGTATAGGATTCGTGTTACCGAGGGCGTGCCACAACTCCTCTGCCATGTGTGGCGCAAATGGTGCGAGCAATTGCACAAAGCGCGCGTACTGTTCCGAAGTGATACCTTCTTTTTCCGCAAGATTAAGGAAGATCATCATCTGTGAAATAGCGGTGTTGAACTTAAACTCAAGAATATCAGACCCTACCTTTTTAATCGTACGGTGCAATTCGCGCTCAACTGCGTCGTGCGAATCTGTACCTAATCGATCCTGCAAGCGCCATACACGCTCAAGAAAGCGCCGGGAGCCTATCATGTTGTCTGTGTTCCATGCTATAGCATCGGTGAATGGCCCCATGAACATCTCATATACGCGGAGCGTGTCTGCACCGTATGTCTCCACAATATCGTCAGGGTTTATCACGTTGCCAAAACGCTTGCTCATCTTGCGCCCATCTTCAGCCATAATGAGGCCGACAGAAATAAGACGCTCGAATGGTTCCGGAGTCGTGACAAACCCCAGATCAAAAAGAAACTTGTGCCAAAAGCGTGCGTATATGAGATGCCGTGTTGCATGCTCTGCACCTCCCACGTACAAATCGACACCTTGCTTCCCCATCCAGTACGTTTCCGAGGAGCGACCGACGAGATCCTGAGCATTCTTCGGGTCTGCGTAGCGGAGGTAGTACCAGCTACTGCCAGCCCACTGTGGCATAGTATTCGTCTCACGCTTCGCCGCTGCACCACAGTGAGGGCACGGCGTGTTGACCCACGATTCAATAGCGGCAAGTGGAGACTCTCCTGTTCCTGTGGGCTCATAATGCTCCACTTCCGGCAACAGGACGGGCAGCTGGTCCTCGGGTACTGGCACCACCCCACAGGTGGCACAGTGAACTACAGGAATCGGTTCGCCCCAGTAACGCTGTCGAGAGAACACCCAGTCCTTGAGCCGGTAGGTCTTCGCCATGCGCCCTCCTACTTTTTCAGTAATGGCTTGCTTTGCCTTCTCGCTATCCATGCCTGTGAATGCGCCCGACTGAATTAAGAGGCCTGAGCCGGCATACAATCGCTCACCTCGGAGTACCGAAAGCAAGTGCCTATGCGATGCTGCCGTCAGAAAACTCTGCATCTCATCAAGGGTGAGCCAGCGAAGGTCATGCTTAGCATGTTCCTCTGCTGACACTGCTTCGCGAGTGTCATCGGTAAGCTTAACGATAAAGACCCGACTGTGTGCAAACTTATTGACCTGCTTCGGTACGTGGAAAAACTTACTGTGAACCGACCCCAAGTCCTCAACAATCTCAAAATGGGTGAATCCTGTCTCTTCTTTAATCTCCTTCGCGACCGTTTCTTCCGCAGTCATACCTGCTTCGATACTACCGGTGAGCAATGTCCCCCAA